>JAABSF010000258.1 GCA_011390535.1 Deltaproteobacteria bacterium
CTTTTTCGCAGCATCTTTTTCGGCTGCTTTTTGCTTAGCTTCTTCTTTGGCTTTTTTCTCAGCCTCTTCTCGGGCTTTCTTTTCAGCTTCCAGCTTCGCGGAAAGCTCTTTTTTTGCCTTTGCTTCGGCTTCAAGTTTGGCCTTCAGTTCTGCCTCTTGTTTAGCCTTCAGGCTGGCCTCTTTTTGAGCTTTTTCGTCTTTTGCTTCCTGAACTTCTTCTTCGAACCAGGAATGAGCGTCTTTGACAAATGCGTCTACGATCTCTTCGCCCGGCGGTTCTCCCAAAATATCAACCTCGGGAGTCTTGGCGGCCTTTTTAATATCTTTTGTTTCTTCGGTCTGCACGGCTACCTCCCGGCTTTATTGTTGTGTGAGCCCAAAAAACCCTTTCCATCTGAGGAAAAGAGGCTTACAGGCTGATAATCACAATTCAAATTACCTGAAACCATCTTATAAGCCAATTTAGATCTGCAAAACAATAACTTTTTGTCGAATCTTTGTCTTTGGAGCAAGATCAATGACTTTTCCATATTTAATTGGACACGAAACATGACTGAAACTTTTGAAGAGCTATCATAAAATCCAAGAAAATTCGAGTATTTTCCCCAAAATTGTGTAAGGGATGGGGAAAAATAGTTTGTAAAAGATCCAAAAAGTACAATCTGATAGAAAGTCGACAAAAAAATGAAAAAACCAAACGGGAATGAAAGAACGATGGAAAATAGAGGAAAGAGAGGTCCAAAAGAGCCAAAAATGCAAGGAAAAGAAATCAAAAACAGGGAGAGGCGCCGAGATGACATGGGCCGTAGATCTGCACATGGGGAGAGCCCACAACGTAGATCTGCACATGGGGATGGCCCTTACCGGAGATCTGCAGATGGGGAGAGCTCACAACGGAGATCTGCACACTGGGACAGCCCTCAAATGAGAGGCAGGGGGAGAACTACCGGGTCCGGAGGTGGAGTTAGAGGTCCTCGAAAGAACGTGGATATCCGCAGAGGTGGTGTTCGCCTGGACGATGAAGGTGCCTGGTGGGTCAGAGCAGGGCATCCATGGGTATATAGAAAAACACTTAAACATGATGCCGGATCTGCATCTGAGGGGCGAGGCGGAGGATTGATGGAGGTGTTGGATCCAAGAGGACGTTTCGTCGGCAGAGGCTATTTATGTAAAGGCGGGGCTGTGGCTATGCGAATCCTTTCCACCAGGGAAGCCCCAAGGGGTGTCAAAGGGTTGGTGCGAAAGGCCGTGGATGAAGCGGTATCGATCCGAGAGAGCTTTTTGCCGCCGGATCTCACCACATATCGTTTGATTCATGGTGAGGGTGAGGGGCTCTCCGGTATCACCGTTGATCGTTACGGGCAGTATGCCGTGGTGACTCAGTATTGTGAAGAAGCTGGTTTTATGATCGAAGATATCTGTGAGGCTATAGGAGAGCGCACCGGTCTGGAGGGAATCTATCTCCAAAAGCGTTTTAAACCGGTCTCCGAAAAGAAACAACACTCTGCGGCGTCTCTTATTTGGGGTCGGAGGGCTGAAGTAGAGCAGATTATTCACGAGAACGGGATGAAGTTTTATGTGGACGTACGAGCTCCGGTGAGCGTCGGGATGTTTTGTGATTTACGAGAAGCTCGCTCCAAAGTTTATGAACTGGCGCGAAACCGCAGGGTGGTGAATTGTTTTTCTCACACCGGCAGCTTTAGTATCTATGCTGCCGCGGCAGGGGCTCGAGAGGTAGTTTCTATTGATATTTCAAAGAAATATCTTGCTTGGTCCAAGAGAAATTTTGATCTAAACGAATTGGACACAAACCCCCATGATTTTATGGCCGCTGACGCATCCACTGGAATGGCACGGCTGTCAAAAAAAGGAAGAGGGCCTTATGATCTGATAATTTTGGATCCACCAACCTTTTCTTCAGGCAAAGAAGGGTTTGTTTTAAAAAACGATTACCCCGATCTATTGGAGTCTGCCTTGGAGATTTTGAACCCTGGTGGGCTGATCTTGGCATGTTGTAATGCAGTAAAAATCAGCGATGATGAGTTTCAAAGACTAATCTCGGCCGGCGCTGTGAAGGCGGGAAGAACCTTGAGGATTTTGGAAAAAATCGGTCTCCCAGTGGATTTTCCGCAGGTCGTCGGGTTCAGGGAAGGTGCATATTTGAAAGCCTTTCTTATGGCTGCGTTTTAGTGTTTGTTTAGTGCGTCTTGGTTTTTTTTGGGAGATAAAGCTTTATTTTGAAGGGAGAAAGGTCCCTAAAAAGGTTTGAAGGGATTTCACATCGTCGGCAGTGATGGAGTGCTCTTTTGCCAGGCTCTTCAATTCTGTTTCGGAAAAAACCGTCGGTGGCATTTCTTCCTTTTCAATGCAACAAATCTTTTTCCATGCACTGAAGAGATCTTCCCAGCCTCGAAGGAAAGCAAGCCGAGCACTGTGAGGATCAAGCTTTTTGTTAGAGACAGCATCTTGACGCAGGGCTGCTTCGGCCAGGCACAGAGACATCATTGCCTCGGCGACCGGGGTCACTCGTGGGGCAAGGCAAGGGTCATGGCGACCTTTTGTCTCGATGACACGAGGCTTGCCCTGGATATCGCATGTTTTTTGAGGGATGCGAATAGAGGGGGTGGGTTTAACTGCGAGGCGCATAATAATGGGCGCGCCATTTGAGATTCCACCCAAAACTCCGCCTGCGCGATTTGTTGTAGGCTCTCCACACAAAAAGGGGTCGTTCGTTTCCGAACCTTTTTTTCTTGAAACAGAAAAGCCATCACCAAACTCAACCCCTTTTACTCCGCCGATGGATAGGGCGCCGGCGGCTAACTCTGCATCAAGTTTCCAAAAGACAGGATCTCCCCAGCCGGCTTCAGTTCCAAACGCACGCACCTCAACCACTCCGCCAACGGAATCTCCGGCCGTTCTCGTTTCAGAGATAAGGGCCTCCATTTTTTTAGACGCTTCCGGATCAGGACAACGAACAGGTGATGATTCTATGAGATCAGCTGCACCTTCGAAATCACCCCTGTTGAAGAGTTTTTCGAGCCTTGCTATTGATGCGGATGACATTTCAATGGGGCCTATGCGTTTCGTAAAGCCCATTACAGTGACGTTTCTGTTTTCGAGTATTTGTTTTGCCACAGCGCCCGCCGCGACTCGCCCAATTGTTTCGCGGCCTGACGCACGTCCTCCGCCGCGCCAGTCTCGAATGCCGTATTTTTTCAGGAAGGTGTAATCGGCATGACCTGGGCGGAAAATATCTTTTGTTTTCTCATAGGCTTTGGGATCGGCGTCGGTGTTTTTTACCAATAGACAGATGGGCGCTCCGGTGGTGAGACCGTGAAAGACGCCTGAGAGGATCTCAACCCGATCAGGTTCTTTTCTGGGCGACGTGTATTTGCTCTGTCCGGGTTTTCTCCTATCAAGCTCTTTTTGAATCACTTTTTTGTCCAACGGCAAACCAGGGCGGACCCCGTCAAGGACCACCCCGACGCTGTGTCCATGAGACTCGCCGAAAGAGACGATTCTAAAAAAGCTTCCAAAAGTATTGGGACCAGTGCTCATGAGCTTGGATCCTTGGGTTTTATCTACACTCATAGTGTTTATTGATCAGTAGAATTACTGATCAATCTATCCGCGTTGGGGGAGGCTGACAATGAACTTAGAGACTTCCATAATATTGCCAGTTTTTCCACCACTATCTCTATGCAGGGTTCTGCGTCGATTATTGCATGAGCGGCTTTGAGATAAAAGGGATGTCTCTCCTTACAGATCGTCATCATCTCTTCTTCGAAAGGTTTTTTGGTTAGAGGGGGGCGAGGGCTTTTTTTAATTCGAGTAGCCAATAGGCGCCAAGAAGCTTGTAAATAAACGACAAAACCCAAGTCTGGAAGTTTCCGTCTGTTTGTTTCGTGACAAACAATTCCTCCTCCGGTGGCTATGACCTCGGGTGGGGGACGCGTAGCGATGGTGTGGATGACTTTTCGTTCAATTGCTCTGAAAGCCTGCTCACCTTCGCTTGAAAACAGCTCTGTTATTGTTTTACCGGCCTGTTTTTCCACCCACGCATCGGTGTCAAAGAAACCGACGCCCATTTTATTGGCCAGGAGCCTGCCGGCGGTCGTTTTTCCCGACCCTCTCAGTCCGATAAGTATTAAGCGAGAGGGAATGTTTTTGCATGATAGTTGAGAGCCCGATAAGCAGCCGGTTGTTTTACTCATGTTTTTCTTCTTCTTTTCGTTATTTTGTCACCTTTTGGGAGGGTTGGAAACCCACCGGCCTTAGGCGGTGGTTACTGTTAGTTGAAAACCTCCAATACTTCCCAAAAATTCGGGAAAGATTTGCCGACGCAATCCGGATTTAAAATTTTTACTTCATCAACTAAAAGACTTACTAAACCAAAAACCATCGCCATTCGATGATCACCATGTGGGTCCAAAATGGCCGGACCTTTAAGTGGAGCAGGGGTTATATCCCAGCCCTCATCTCTTATTTCAATTTTCGCCCCGAGTTTTTTAAGCTCGTCAGCCAAGACCTCTAACCGATCGCATTCTTTGATCCTGAGGTGAGAGATGTTGGTGATTCTGGTGGGGTGCTCACGAAAAAGAGCAACCGCCAATGCGGTGGGCGCAACATCCGGGCACTCATGCATATCCATCTCTTTTGATCCGGGGGTAGAAAGATCTTGCAACAGGTCTGCAAAGATCTTGTCTCCTTGTTTTGATTTTGAGGAGATATTGCAGATATTTACTCTTTTTCCAGTTAGAGCCGCCGCCGCCCATATGTAAGATGCGCTGGAGTGATCTCCTTCGACGTGATATTTCGCGGGAGCATAGCCTCCGCCGGGGACGGAGAAGGTTTCACCTTTGGGCCCTTTCCCTCTCTCTACTTTTACACCGAAAGATTCCATGACTTCGAGCGTCAGATCTATATATGGAGCAGATGGAAGAGGCGCCGTTAGTTGAACATCAACCCCTTGAGGGAG
>JAABSF010000259.1 GCA_011390535.1 Deltaproteobacteria bacterium
AAGATCAGCCCTGAGGTCACAGTAGTCTTTATATTCTCATCGTTGACTTCATAATGCGCCGGTGTCTCTTCTTCTTCAGTCTCTTCATCTTTGTCCATGTACTTCTCTCTGCCTCCAGCACCGATGGGAGCACGAGGCCCCATTGGAGCCTCTTTTAACTCTTCATCACAACCGGCGAAAAAAGGAAAAACACTCCCCCCACAAAAAAGCACAACCATAATAAAACCCAATAAAGTCTTATCTTTTTGCTCTTCATACATATACATTTATAACCTCCTGTCAGGAATTCATGTTTTCAGTTATGCGCAGTTATGCGACAACGCGTACAAACGAGATTAATGGAGCATTTGCCTCACGACTATTGGGAAGCCGATTAGGTTCCATAACCTGCGGCGACCCATAAGCCTCATGAGACCCATGGCCTATGACCCATAAGGCTCATTAGACCCATGACCCATAAGCCCAATGAAAAAAATGCAGCAACATTCGTGCCATTAACCGTGCCATTAGCCCGAAAAACACAGACCGGTTTCTATAGCGCTGATTTACCGAGACGGGAAAAGGTGAGAAACTGTTACACTAGAAACCGTGGTGTTCAGAGTTGCAGGAGAATCTAGTCGATTTTCCTGTGAAATAAGAAAAATGGTCTGTAACGAGCAATAGTATGTGATGAATACATAAGTAGATAGATCGCTGAATAAGTGAGTAAGTGAATAGATGAGTAGATGAGTAGATGAATAAATGAATGAGTAGATGAATAGATGAGTAGATGAATAATTGAAGAGATGAATGCAAGTTGGCTTTGTTTTTGAATAGACTGAAATACAGTTGGATAAACACAAAGATGACCATTTTACGAAAAAGAAACGGAAAGCAGCTATGAACAATGTTGATATTGCGCGTGTCTTTTCTGAGATCGCTGACATTTTAGAGATAAAAGGAGGAAACGAATTTCGGGTGCGTTCATATCGCCGGGCAGAGCAGACACTTTTCGACCTTACAGTTCCAGTAGAAGAGATGATTGAAAAAGGTGAAGATATAACCAGCTTGCCGGGCGTTGGAGATAGCCACGCAAAAAAAATAAAAGAGTTGGTGGATACCGGGACATGCAACCGCCTTGAAGAGTTAAGAAAGGATTTTCCGAAAGAGTTGACGGATCTCATGAAGGTCCCGGGGCTGGGCGCAAAAAAAGTGGCGTTGCTTCACCGCGAGTTGGGCATTAAAAATCTCCAAGACCTTGAAAAAGCAGGCCGGGAAAAACGCATCCGGAAACTGGAAGGTATGGGAGCAAAGAGCGAGGAGAAGATCCTTGAGGGTGTGGCGACCCTCAAAACAACAGCCGGCCGAATAAGCATCAAAGAGGCCGTCGATGCATTTGAAGAAATAGATAAGCACTTAAGTGATATTCCGGAAATACAGGTGCGACAGGCTGCGGGGAGCCTTCGACGTTCTAAAGACACAATCGGTGATCTGGATGTTTTGATTATCACCGAAGATAGAAAGGCGACCATCAAAAAAATCCGTGAATACGACCGGATTCAAGAAGTGTTGGCTGAAGGTGAGGAGAAGTTTTTCGTAAAACTGGTTGGTGGGCTTGAAGTTGATTTCCGGTTTTTCGAAAAGGAATCTTTCGGCGCAGCCCTAATGTATTTCACCGGGTCGAAAGCACACAATGTTGAGCTGCGTAAATTGGCTCAAACGAAAGGCTGGAAGCTAAATGAATATGGGGTGTTTCATGGTCAAAATAAGCTCGCGGGTAAAAAAGAGAGAGAGGTTTATAACAAACTCGGGATGGACTGGGTGCCTCCTGAATTGCGTGAAAACCGGGGCGAGATAGAAGCGGCGAAAAAAGGCAACCTGCCAACCCTCATCGAGGTTGGAGATATTCGGGGAGATTTGCATGTCCATACAACCGCCACCGATGGCGCCGCGACCATTGAAGAAATGACCGCTGCGGCCATAGAGCGTGGGTACGAATATTTGGCCATCACTGATCACTCGCAGGCTGTTCGCGTTACACAAGGTTTGGATGAAGAGGGGTTGGCCGAGCATGCCGAAAATATCAGGGCTGTTGACGGCAAACATGACAATATCCGGGTTTTGGCCGGTGTTGAGGTGGATATCTTAAAAGATGGTCGCCTGGATCTTTCATCCGATGTTTTAAGAGAGCTCGATTGGGTAATCGCTTCGATTCATTCATACTTCAATTTAGATAAAAAAGAGATGACCAAGCGTTTGATCAAGGCAATAGAATCTGATGTGATTAATTGTCTCGGGCATCCCATGGGGCGGCTCATCGGTGGCAGAGATGCTGTTGATTTTGATGTAAACAAAGTTTTTGATGCTTGCCTTGATAATGGGGTCTTTTTAGAGATCAACGCTCACCCGCAGCGCTTGGATCTTCCGGACACCTACTGCAGGTTGGCAAAGGACAAGGGAATAAAAATGGTCATCAGCTCTGATGCCCATAAATCCCGGAGCCTTGATCTAATCGCTTTTGGTGTGGGCGTTGCCCGCCGAGGCTGGCTGGAAAAAAGTGATGTTATAAACACCCTCGACGCTAAAGAGCTCAAAGAAACGGTGTCAAAGTTTAGCAATTAAGCTTTTTTGTGAGCGGATGGTTGCGATTGTAGGACCGGTCGGGCTTTTGGTCTCCGCAGAACTCGAAACAGCCGGACGTCGGTGTTTGAACCTCGCTCAAGGATTTGTTTTTCCAAGGTATGGTTTCATCCAGAGGTGTTTTTATATGGGGTGTACAAAGAAGGGTGAAAGCTATTTATAAGCCACATAAGAAGTGAATACGGCCCGTTCGTTGTATAGACGCAGCCCCGCATATCCCGACATGTTTTCTACTTGAGAGACATTTGGAATTGTTATGCTACCTGATCCTCCGGCTTCGTCGGAGTATCGGCAGGTTGTTTCAGTTCCATCATAAAATACATGGATCTTGTGCCATTGGGAGCCTTGAACAGAAGTCGTAATGTTTTCAAACTGCCAAAAAACCCATCCGTTGACGTTGACGTGTCTCCAGATGGATAAGGTGTTGTTACCGCGATCAAATGTGCATACATGGAAATTCCACCCGTTCCGTGCGAACAAAACACCGGTATAACTGTCACCGGTGTAGGAAGGCTGGTCATAATGAAAGGTTGTCTCTACGGCATAGGGTTCATTTGCAAAATAAAGTTCATGTACATAGGCGGTGTTAGGATACGTAGTGCCGCTATTGCCGCTTACAACATCGTTGCCGTAGGCCCATGTGCCCTCCCAAACACTCCAGGAACTTTCGTTATTCAAGAATGGGTCGAAAACAACGATAGAAGAGAGCATAGAAGGGTCTTGATTGTACTCGCAAACATCGCCGATTCCGTCATTGTTTGAATCTGCCTTGTCGGGGTTGAAATAAGCCGGGCAATTATCGCAATTATCGTCTACGCCGTCTTCATCTTCATCATGCCCTGCAAGGCAGTCGGAAATCGCAAGTGTACAGTCAGGGTTGCATGTGAGAACACCATCGCTTCGACAACCGAAGTCCCTGCATGTATTCAACCCACCCAGATCCTCTTTGTCGCATTCTTCATCACCGTTGATGGCGCCGTCCCCACATTGGCCGGAACAGTTGGATGTATCGAAACCCGAACAATCAGCGAAACAATCAAGCTGGCCGCTGTAAAAACCTTGAGTCTCGCAAGTTTTGCCATCCAGGTTAGAGCCGTCGCAGATTTCATCACCGTTGATGGTGTCATCTCCACATAGGCCGGAACAGTTGGATGTATCGAAACCCGAACAATCAGCGAAGCAATCAAGCTGGCCGCTGTAGAAACCTTGAGTCTCGCATGTTTCATCATCCAGGTCGGAGCCGTCACAGATTTCATCACCGTTGATGGTGTCATCTCCACATTGGCCGGAACAGTTGGATGTATCGAAGCCCATACAATCAGGCAAACAATCAAGCTGGCCGGAGTAGAAACCTTGAGTCTCGCATGTTTCATCATCCAGGTCGGAGCCGTCACAGATTTCGGCGCCTTCTCTCACATCATCTCCGCAGACAGGCCCCGGACCGACGCACCCTGACGTGTCGAAGGCAGCGCAATCTTCATTACAGCCAAGCTCGCCGCTCACGTATCCGAGTGAGCTGCAGGTCTCACCATCCAGGTCGGAGCCGTCACAGATTTCAGCGCCTTCTTTCACATCATCTCCGCACAGATGGGATGATAGATTGTTATTATTATTCTGAGATAAGCTCCCTATGCCTGAAGGATCAAAAGAGCATCCCCCGCCCATAACCATATTTACAGCCGTAAAAACAACCCCTGAAAAAATCAAAAAGACCAGAGAGTGTTTTGCTTGTGAGCTTTTCATCGGTCTGCGTTTGCTTTTGTCTTTTCTGCACATAACCCACGAGAAGTTGACCAGACACCATGCCGAAACAGGCAACTCATTAAAAATCTTTACTGATGGACGAGTAATCATTGGTTTTCTCCACGGGCAGAGAGTAAATTAATGGGTTTTCATAATTAGTTCTTTTAAAAGAACCCTTTTTAACAACCTGCCAACTCGTCAATCTCACAGTTTGACGGAGTGCAACGGTGCTGATTTTTTCAAAAAGCCGCGACACAAAAACATATTAAATACTCTGTATAATGAATATAGCATATAAACATTACGAATAGACAATACAAAATATGGATATGGATACACCTCAATTCCGCCATGGATACATCTCAATCCCGCCATTGATACACCTCAATCCCGCCATGGATACATCTCAATCCCGCCTTAGTCCTTCACTTAGCCCTTGGAATCTCAAAGCAATTTAGTTGCTTAGTCTTTTAAACCAAACATTCATGATAAAGAAGAAATGAGTCCGGTGACACAGAACAAGTACGGTAATAGAGAACAATCTGTTTGAATCAGGCATGTTTTGTTTGTGGGGGCGTTTGACTGTGGGGGCGTTTGACTGTGGGGGCG
>JAABSF010000260.1 GCA_011390535.1 Deltaproteobacteria bacterium
GGCCCTCATGTTCTTGAGCACTGCTGTTACCATGATTCCGCTCACCGAACGGTTGGTCTCGGAAATCTATCGAACGAGGGCCACTAAAGCACGCGAACAAGGCCGACCTGCAAAAGCAGCGCTTCTCGCCCAAAGAGCGCTAGGTATTGACAATAGAAACCCACGCGCCGCCATGGAGCTGGGCATGGCAATGGAGAATCTGCAAAAACCTTCAGAAGCTTATGAGGCATGGAAGAAGGCGGCAAGAGATCTCCCCACCGACGAAGTGCAGGATCGTATCATCGATCTAATGACACGTGGCCTGGACCATTCGATTCCCGCTAGGAAACCAACTGAATGAGGGCTGACTCATACGGCCCATCCACTCGCTGTCTACGCTTCGCAGCCCGGGTTGACCCGAGCCGGGCTTGGCCCGGCGCACGAGTAATTGCAAAGTAGAAACATGCGACTTTGCGACTGCCCTGGCTCTCTTTACGCGAGTGCTTGCTCTCATGAAGATAAAGTGGGATTATAATTGCTGTTGATCTTTAGCCACATCAAAAGGCAGCCGTAGAAAACGGAAGAAGGTCGAGCAATGATACGGGTTATTTCAAAGTCACAACCAAGCTTAATCTATGGCGGCCTGTTATTGTGCTCTATTTCGGTTTTATACACCGCTGGGTGCACACCGGATTATGTGGTAAGAACTCATCCGGTGGTGTATTTTAGACAACCAGCAGGCAAAAAGGGCGCGATAACAGAAAAGGCCGCCAACAGAGCGCTGATTATCTCCGGTAAAAAAAAGGGCGATAGGATTGAATTGGATGGCAGGCCTCGGATCGCGCCCTTCCTCTGCTCGGCAGAGCCTGTGGCCATCGACATGTCGGGAGACAAATCAAGTGTAGAAGAGAGAATAAGAAAATTGGCTTTCGTAAAAGGAAGCAGACGTGTATATCTCGTAGACGAAAAAGGCGAGTATATCACAAGGGGGCGCCTCTGCTTTTTTCCAACCTATGAAACTCAAGACAAAGAGATTCTTAAAGGCTATGATTTTATTATCCCCTTTGACAAAATCGCCCGGATGAAAAGTGGTAAAAGAGGGCTCATGTTTCAAGCGTATAGCCCCCTTGGAAGCACAAACCCATCATTGAAACATATAGCTTGGGTCTTTTATATAAGGGCTCAATAAGACGCAATAAAAGAGCTTCTAAAATGGTCACCAAAGGAGTTTTGTAATGAGCTCAAAATCGTCTCCCAAATTGTTTTTAGACGGAAAACCTTCAGACAGAAAACCATTTTTTTCAATCGGATTTTTACATAGTTCAAAAGTGAATAGAGTCATCTGCCGCGCTTTGACTATACTCATCTTGCCCCTCGCCCTTTATGCCTGTGGAGACAGCGGCTCATCTTTCAAAATGTCCGAAGAAGAAGAAGATGTTCTTTATTATACAAACTACGCGAGAACAGATCCTCAGGGTTTTGCAGAAGAATTTTTGGCGGCGCCTTACGCTTCATCAAGTGATAACGGAGCGTACGAAGACCTGATGGCTCGCGATCCGGTCCCTGCCCTTGAACCCAGCGAGGGGTTGTTTCGTGCGGCGAGAGCACACGCAAAAGATATGGCTGAAAACTGCGGGTTACAACATGACAGCTGCGACGGCACAACATGGTCTGACAGGATACGCTCATATTACGACGGAGGAACAATAGGAGAAAACGCAGCCGTGGGCTTTCACGACGCAAAGTCGGTTGTAGTGGGGCTCATAATCGACGCCGGAGTTCCCAGCTTGGGCCACCGCAAAAATATTTTTAACACATCATTTGAACACATCGGGATCGGCAAATACGGCTCATACTGGGTTCAAGACTTCGGTGCAGGTGGTGAACAGTGAGCTGCGGCTTTTAATTGTCTAAGGGGCTGACTCAAGAATAAGATCGAATACTACTGCATACAAATGTATACAACTGAATACGACGATAACGCCGTCGTCTTAACTAGACGACAAACAACCCTCACAGGAAGGTTTCATGTTTGAATCAATGATTCGCAAGTTTCTGTACCACCCAGTCAGCATACCTAGAGATACACCGCTTCCTCCTCACTGTAGTGATGCCCGGGAGGTCTGGGTGGAGTCGTCTCTCGGGGATCAAGTGCACGGGCTCTATTGGCCCGCCCCGCCGGGACGACCAACGATTTTATTTTTCCACGGTAACGCACAGTCTGTTTACGAATGGGCCTTCATTCGTGAAGACTTTGAGAGTGTCTCGGCCGGGCTCTTGTTAATTGATTACCCTGGGTATGGAAAAAGCACCGGCAGACCCTCGGAGGCTGCACTCTACACAGCGGGCGAGGCCACTTGGGAGTGGCTGATGTCTGCAGGCGTAGCCCCATCCGACATAATCGTCTTCGGCAAATCGCTGGGCGGTGGAGTGGCGGTTGAAGTGACCCGCGGAAAATCCCCGGGAGGCCTGGTGCTGGAATCCACCTTCCAATCCATCCCTTCCGTGGCGAAAATCCTACTCCCGATGCTTCCGTCTAAAGCCCTCTTTAAAAAAGAACGCTACGACTCCATAGAAAAAATGAAAGAAACCATGTGTCCGGTACTGATTATCCACGGTTCAATGGACAGCTTGATCCCTTTAAAAGAAGGGCAGGCATTATTTGACGCCGCGAATCCCCCAAAAGAACTGTACATAGTCTCTGGTGCCGACCACAACAACGTCTCTCTAATGGCCGGAAAGGAATACGGCGACCGAATAAACAAATGGCTGGAAGAGCATTTTTAAAACCTTCGCCTACGGTGCACCGTCAACTCGGGCTTCCGGTGTACAATCGACTCGCGCCTCGGGTGCACAATAAACTTGCGCCATCGATGCGGTGGAGACTCGCGCGGTCGGTGCTGTTTTGGGTTGTCTTCTTTTCAAGCATTTTATCTCTCGATTCAAAAGGACGAGGCAAAACAGAGCGGTTGTTATCTTCAGCACGTCAACGTAGCCGCGTCGACGCCTGCCGCCTGGCGGATGGTTCATTCTTGGTGGCATCAGAGTGGCTGAAAGGACAAAACCTTCGCCGAGTTAGCCTTCATCGTTGCATTTTTACGCAAAAAGGAGCGCAGTGTTCCGGTGGTGTGGACATCCCGATACCCGGTCACGGGTTTGGGCAGAGTCATCCGCAGCTCATATGCGAGGGTCTGCCTAAGCCCATCTTTGCACCAAAGAAAACAAACAAATCAAAAAAAAGTAAATCGAAGAAAAGCAAATCGAAGAAAAGTAAATCGAAGATAACCGATGACAAGCCCAAGATTACACCCAGAATCTCCGTCCCGGCTCACACTCCCCTACTCTATCTCCGACAAGGGCATCTGAGCCGCGGTATAACACAGCTATATTTGTACGGAGTCTTTATCGACCCTCCGCCCCACCCAATTTACCAAAACCAATCGGACCATACAAAAAACACAAAGGCCAAAGGCAAAGGAAAAGGAAAAAAGGAGAGGGGCCGAAGAAAGAGTCACGACGACAAGATCAAGAAAGGCGGCTTTGTCAAAAAAGCTGCAAATGTCAAAAGAGCTAGCAGTGCAAAAAAAGTTGGAAGGAAAATTCTCCGCAAGAGGGGTGGAATTCGGCCAAAACAGGTTTGTCCTCTGGCCCTGCCCTCCAGCGTTGGATCAAAAGATATGATCGGCCGAATCACCCGCAGCCCCACCGGCGAGATATGGCTCACAGCACACGAATCAGCAGAAGGCTCCCTGCCGCGCTTGTGGTTACTCAAATCAAAAAACGGGTGGACCTTCGGCGATTCTGAAGAACTCTTCTCAGGTCAAGACGGCAAAGTCATCCCACTCCCGGATGGCCGACGCTTCATAGTATACAGGAAAAAAGAGAAAACCGAGGGCAGGCCTGAAACCTATGCCGGGATTACAGATAGAAGTGACAGCTCGTGGCTTACCCCTGTTCAGATCAGCTCTAATCACCTTCACATGAGAAGCTCCAGCCCGGTCCTTCACCCGTCCGGAAAAGAAATTACCCTTTTTTCCGCAGGGCAAAATTTAACAGTTCGTTCCCACACCCTCTATTTGGTGACCTTGAAAATCCCGGCTATAACCCGCCCAGAAAAATCTGCCAAAAAAGCCACCAAAAAAGCCGGTCCCCCGCAAAAAGAGTTTCACCCAAAAAAGAAAGCTTCAAAAGACAACAACCTCAGGGTAGAGGCCATCAAACAAATGCTCCCGCTCTCTAAAAAAAGGCGGCTGCACCCCAAATATGTTTCCGGGATCCCCGGCAAGAAAACTAGTTCCTCCCCCGATAAAAACCTCCACAAAAGCACAAAGGCTTTCCGTGAAACGTTTATCATCTATGCACAAGAGCTTGAGAAGCTTCGATTCGAACTGAGAACGCTGATTATTAGTAATAAAAAGAGATGAACGAACGGTGAGACGTTAGACAATTAGGACCATCGGGACACTTGCGGTCTTTGGGACACTTAGGACCTTTGAGTTACTCAGGGCCTTTGCGACACTTAGGACCTTTAGTCCACAATAATTGTACCGGGATCCGAAGCCTCTATGTTCCATTCGAATCTGTCTATCAACACGACCGAATCGTACCACGGATCTCCAGTGTCCCACACGGCGATTCGCAACTCGATTACCTCTTCCGGAACTACGTTCCCGCTGGTTATCAGCCAGCCTGTGCCGCCGCCTGCCAGGTTGCTGCTGCCGCACCAGCCCTCATCACTTGCGAACTGCGGTTCCGGATTTGTAATATCAAAACCGGTTCCGCCGATCTCGTCAACGCCGGTACATGTGGTCACATTTCCGTTCTCTGCACCTGAGTTGCACCCGGTGGGTCCGTTCAAACACTGCCGAAAAAGCCCGGTGTTTCCATGTGCCAGGTTAACACCAACGGGATATATCGACTCGTCGGGCGCTTTGTAGACAGCCAAGTTCTTGTCCTCCGGGTTGGGT
>JAABSF010000261.1 GCA_011390535.1 Deltaproteobacteria bacterium
GACAGGGGCTGTTACCGCGGAGGATGCCAAGAAATGGGCTGTCAGTCCTTTAAAACTTAGCCCCAAAGAGAATTATTTTCGAAAGGTCAGCCCCTATTTTACAGAACAGGTCAGAAGAGATCTCATTGATCTATTGGGTCGAAGAGCGTACATGGCCGGTCGACGGTGCGACAAAGATTCACAGAATAAACAGAATAAGAAGATGGATGCGCTCGCGGCAAGAGCGGACTGCATAAACGATCTTGGCGAGAGAGAGTTGTACAAAGGGGGATACGTTGTAGAGACGACGGTTGACACCTCAGTGCAGGCCACGGCCAGGAAACATGTAGATGAGATGGCGCGATGGATGGACAAAAGGCAAGGGTGGCGGGGGCCGGAAGCATATTTGCGCACTGATGAACAGAAAAAAAAGTTTCGCAAAAAGGCTTCTGAGCATTATTCCGGCAGGTCCATTGAGAGCGGGGGGAATTATCTGGCGTTGGTCGAAGACGTAGTTGATGGTGGAGCGCTGGTATCCATTGGTGAAACACGATACACCCTTCCTCTCTCCGAGATGACTTGGGCTGCAAGATACACCACCCGCGATGGCACTACTGATCGTGCTATAAGGCGGGCCTGGAGAGCATTGATGGTTGGAGATGTTATTTGGGTCAAGCGGGCCGAAGATGACTTGGAGGATCGTGTAAGAATATTAAGAGACGGAAGTGTAGACCAGAGCCCTGTGAAACAGCCACCCGCTGACTGGCCTTCAAAACCCTATGTAAGTCTCGAGCAAACACCTAGGGTTCAAAGCGCTATACTTACGATTGATCAAGATACAGGTTATGTGATCTCCATGGTGGGAGGTACGGATTTTGATCGTTCACCATTCAACCGAACAACTCAGGCTTGTCGCCAGCCGGGGAGTACCTATAAGCCGATTTATTACTCTCTTGCTTTGGATCGTGGCTGGGGATTTGACAAAAAGATCAAAGATACACCTTACGCCATAGTAGATCCCGACACCGGAAAAAAATGGTATGTGCGGGATTTTGCATATAATGAAAACCTAAGGAATAAATTCGCCCATGTGTTGAAAGACTATGAGGTGACGCTTGAATTCGCCCTTGTTTGGTCAAAGAATAACGCCTCGGTGCAGTTGTTCCGGGCTATGGGAGCGAACAACGTGAAGGAGTGGGCCCGCAGGTTGGGGTTTACTACTCCGATAATCCCGGATGATGCTCTTGCGCTGGGAGCTTCCTGTACATTAATGAATGAGCTCACGAGGTCATTCGGGATATTCGCACGTAACGGCAGATGGCTGGATGTAAAGACAATTAAGCGAGTCAAAGACCGGGATGGCGAGATAATATTGGACAAGAGCTCCTATGTGGATCCTTATCTACACGAAGAAGAGAAGCTGGATCGGTTGGCCGCAACTATTGCCCTGCAACCCAAAAAAGCTATTCGGCCCGAGACTGCGTATAAGACTTCCAAGTTGTTGCGGCAGATGGTGGCGAGAGGTCATGCCGAGCCTTTGAGAATGACCAATATACCAGCAGCGGGAAAGACCGGCACGTCCAGTCGCACTGCCGACACTTGGTTTGTGGGGTATACTTCCAAATGGCTCACTGGAGCCTGGTTGGGTGATGATGAATATACTCGTCCGCTGGGGCATCATGATGCTTCTTTCAACACAACATTGCCGTTATGGGCTCGGTATATGAAAGAAGCCGTAGGAGAAATGCCGTTGCGGGAGATCCCTTGGAGAAAGCCCAACGGCGAAATTTTACATAAAGAAGGTGGGCTGGATCATTTAAAAGGCGAGATGCCTTCTTACAAAGCTCCCATTGAGCGCATGTTGAGCCGTAGAGGGCGCTTAAAGGCTGCTTTGCAGTACGAAGAAGGGGAAGAAGATTGATTGTTTGTCTGTTTTTTAAGGAGCGGGAGCCAAAATGAAAGAAGACGAAGGACTTAAAAATCTCCACTTCAAAGAGGCACGGGCGAATCGTCCTCTTTGTCATTTTTGCTCTGAGCACGCTGATTATAAGCTCTCTCTTTTTAGGGGGGTGTTGGCTTCAGATGATTTGGATGTATGTCGCTCCTGCATTGAAAATGAGACGGATTTAGGGGCTGCTATAGCAGAAGTCTCCCGAGTCCGGATTGTCAGCTACGACACCGGACGGTACACAACTGGAGCCCCTGACAAGCTGCAATCCCTTCTTAGAACACTGATGCCGCAGAGAGGTTTCAAGACCATAACTTCGGCTATTCGTATCGCCGCCGGTAAGCCGAAAGAGAGGATCTTGATGTGTGCTGCGTGTCGAGAGGCCATATCCCCTGAAACTCCCGGATTTGTTCGTTGGGCCATAGACGAAAACGGTAAATTTCACTCCATCCGGCTTTTTCACCTTGACTGTTGGACTAACCCCGGAAAAACGGCGGCTCCTAACGAATGGTCGGATTTAGATGGAATCGAAAAGTTGGATCGAAGCCGGTTTACCTTGTCGGCAGTGGAAATATTGGATCAGATAGAAAAGAAGTGGAAACTCTTGAACGAATACACAACCCACAAAAAATAGCCCTGTTCCCTTAGGTATGATGCAGGCTGTTGATAGTTGATAGGCTTATCGCCCCAATCTAAGCCGCCAAACACGCCAGATGGCTTCCCAGATAATGTTGCCCGACATTTTTGATTCCCCGACTCGTCGATCTACAAACACGATGGGCACCTCCTCTACACGAAACCCCGCCTTGCATGTTTTATAGGCCATTTCTATTTGGAAAGAGTAGCCTTCGGATTTGACAGAATCCAAGTCGAGTGTTTCCAAGACTTCTTTTCGATAACAGCGAAAGCCGGAGGTTAGATCCTGAACGGGGATGCCCAGAACTATTCTTGCATAGATACCACCCCCGCGACTCAGCACTTTTCTTCCTACTCCCCAGTTTTCAGTTCCTCCACCCGGCACGTACCTGGAACCGATGGCGAGATCTGCGCCATCATTGATCGCCGCCAACATGTCGGGAAGATATCGGGGGTCATGGCTGAAATCAGTGTCCATCTCCCACAAAAGGTCATAGCCGTCCTTCAGACCACGCCTGAATCCCTCGATATAAGCTGTCCCCAGCCCCATCTTACATGGACGATGAATAGCATGGATTCGCTCGTCCTTCTGGGCTAGATCATCGGCGACTTCGCCGGTTCCATCAGGAGAACCATCGTCGACTACCAGCAGGTGTGTCTCAGGGAAAACCTCGTGGATTCTGCAGGCCATGGCCCTCAGGTTGTCTCTTTCGTTGTATGTAGGGAGGATAATGAGAGAGCGTTCTTCCATTGCTCACCGACCTTTCTTATAACTCAAGGGCTTCCACCAGGGGAGTCGCCGCTTCGTGATCTCTCGGATTCAGTACAATGATACAAACTCATGTAAACTTCGTAGACCTTTGTTTCGCACGGTACTCGATAGAGATCAACTATCTTTCCACACCTTCCTCCTTCGCCAATGCTTCCCACACGACTTTTGTGCGCTTCTCTTAAAGATCTAAAAGGGTGTTTTCCATCCGCACAGTATGCCTTCATAAGCCATTGAAGCTGACCTTTTACTCCACAAACCTCCACAGGTTTCTCCTTTGAGCTTTTTACTTCTTCTAAAACTCTCTCTTCGTGCCACCAACGAAGCTTACCGGCGCTATCGCTCCAAATTATGGGGTTTATTGAGATCTCACCTGAGGATGGACAGGGAGGGGGTTTCAGCTCGGCACCCGGATCTGGAGAATCAGTTTTTTCTTCAGTCCCTGGATCCGCTATTTGTGCCTCAGAGCCGCCGGTTTCTTTGTTTTTTCCGCTTCCGACGGCGTGATTCGTTTTTTTTGTTGGGGTACAGGACACAAAAAAAATCACCATGGAGACGCATATGGAGACGCCTAATGATAACTTTGATAACCTTGAGAAAACCGGGAAAAGGTCCCTTCTCCATGGGTTCCTTCTCCACGGGTTGCTTTTTAACTGCATTTCAGCCTCCATGATACTCTTATACACGAAATACTCACGGTCCCGATGGTCCCGATTATTCGAAACCCAATTTTCGATCTGCAAAAGCTTCCAGTAAATCTATTCAGAACGTCATGACTGTCAGTATGTTTCGAAAATTGGGTTTTTATTGATTTGAAGGATAGTCTTTCCTCAATTCGTTGACAAGCAATTGCCTTAGGGAAAACATAAACCATGGCGAAAAAGACTAGGCTAGCCCAAACCATGGGTAATGTGGTAGAGAGCACCGGACAAAAGGAGACGTTTTTTTGTATATAAAACCCGACTCCCTAGGGACCGTCTCTGCATGAGAACACTTGCATGAAACTTTTACAGAGAGCTCAAGGTGTTTGGAATTGGTATCTCGAGATTAAGGATACTCCGGTGTTCGTGTATCTTGAACTTTTCACTGTGTTGGTTTTGAGTTTTGTGTACTTTTATATTTATCAATTTGCTTCGACACATTTGTGCGGTACCGATGCTTATTACCATATAAAATTTTCTTATTTAACAAGAACCGAAGGTATTATTCACGATTTCCCTTGGGCGCAGTTCTCCTTTTGGAGAGACAGTTTTTTCGATAAAGAGTTTCTTTATCATCTTTATCTCTCCTTGTTTACTTATGGTGATCTCATTGAGGGTGCAAAGTGGGCTACGCTCACCATAGGGTGCTCCATTTTCACGTTCTTTTTTTTGATGCTTCGCTTAAACGGAGTTCGTTATAGGTGGCTTTGGTGGTTCTTGTTGGTTTCCTCAGGCGGATATCTGCTTTTTCGCATCAACGTGACACGCCCTCAAACTTTGTCGGTTCTGCTCTTGATCATCGGTCTTCATTTTTTGATCAACGAGCGCTATTGGATAGTGGGTTTTCTCTCTTTTCTGTATTCTCTATCCTATACGGGGCACTATCAATACGTGGGGCTGAGCCTGATTTACC
>JAABSF010000262.1 GCA_011390535.1 Deltaproteobacteria bacterium
GTTGCGTCAAGCCGGATTTGAAAACATTCGGATCAGGCCAAAAGATGAAAGTAAAGCCTTTATACGAGACTGGGCGCCCGGAACCAGGATTGAGGATTATATTGTTTCGGCAACTATTGAGGCAGTAAAACCATAGCCATAACACTCACATGCACTCGAACAACAGAAGAAATACCAGTGACCGGTGGATCTTTATGAACGGCAAGCAAGTCGGAATAGAGACAAAGCGAACCATGGATGGCAACTTTGACTTCAACCAACGGTGTTCAAGCTCTGCGGTTGAGTCTGTACAATGATAGCCCGATTGAGTAGTGAGCAGCCTGAAATCTTCGGTCATTCACGAGCGTTGAAGTTTCGGATAAAACTCATGGGGGTGGGCAATCGGGCTGCGGGTGCTTTCTTTGGACGCCGCCCTTTTTTAAAACCTTCTTTTACCTCAAAGGCGAAGTTGTCTAATATCTCCGGATCAACAGGGTCGCCGTTGAGTGAAATGGTCAAAGAAGGCAGCCCTTCATTCTCACCGACATGGAACATCTGAGCTTCAGAGATTTTATTGGGCATGCACTCCAAGGGGCCGACGGAGATGACTCCGTCAATCTCACCTTCCCGCCACTCGTGCACAGGTCCGCCGATGGTCAACACCGCTTCACCTGTTAAATCGTCCCGCAGATAAGGGGCAGCAGCCTTGATGCTCTTTTTTACAGTGGTGGGTGCGGGCCATTTCAGTGCCCTCGCCATTATGTTGTACACATAGTTCTGAACTCTGCGCTGTACGGCAAAACTGAGCTGATCTCCGAACCCGTTAGCTGAACCGTTCTCCCTGTTGATGTGATCAGTGTACTCCAGCCACTCGATAAAGGGAGCGAAGCGAGGCCTGATTCCTCTCTGCAAGAGCCTCTCGTTTACAAAATCATTGCTGAAGGGATCACATCGGACATAAATCTCACCAACCACAGAGACGGTGGGGACAGGAACATCAGCCTTGATTGAGGCAAACTCCGCCGCGGCCCTGCGCATCAAATGAGCCATCCCGAAGAGCCGCCCGTTGGCCACCTGCAAGAGAGTGTTCGCCACCGTCAAATTGCCGCTTGCAGCTCCTTCTCCAAGCTCTGACAGCGCCCTGAAGTAACGATCAAATATTTCTCTCGCGGCGCCGGGACGGATCTCTGTGGCGGCTGCATCATAGTATGCGTTTAAAAGCATATCTCCCGATACAAACCCGGCAAAAATCAGCGCCGCCAAACCTGGGGGAGTACCTTCAAAATAACCGCTATCCACGGGTGACCACACCCGCACACGATCATTCCACCCCAACCGCTCCATAATGATCTTGTGAAGAATATTGTAACATCCAAAGCGGCAGGGGCCGTTGGCTTTCGGCATAAAAAACACGAACCTTTTGTTCGGGTCTTCTTCTCGCTCCAACCTCTGAATCAGGCTCCCGGTGGTTACAATCATAGGGACACATTCTTTTCCCGAGGTATATCGGCGCCCAACACTTACCGTCTCGGGGTCAGGCATGGGGAGACACTCGGCCGAAACTCCGGCTCCCCGCAGGCAGCCTGCCAAAATCTCTGCTCCTTGCCCCATCCTGGGAATCAAAACATGCTCACCTCTTCTTTTGATTTCCGGCAGACTTCGTGTGTCACGTTCAATAGCCTTCAGACTATTGGGCTGCATCCGCTCCTTCGTATTTTCGAGATCTTCTCTCACACAGTGCAGAAACGCCTCTACTCTTGTTTTGGTCCCGGCGTCTCCCGAATGCCCATCGGTCTCAATTACTGCGAAGGGCTTCCCCTCCATCATGTAAGAATAGAAATGAAGGTTAAAGCTGTCGGGCCCACATGAGTAATTGCTGCACCATAAGCTGTACACTCCTGAGGACTTCCTGATTTGTTGGACAATCCTCAGGTTTCTCTGCCCGTAGCCCCAATAGATGTCATTGAAGACAGGAACTGATTCATCTACAGGGTAACAATCCACAGGGATTCCCATGGCACCCTGCTCACGTAAAATACTGGGAACATTTGAATTCAATACATCATTATATATTGTGTATGTCCGCCCCAACACCACTACCGGAATGACCCCCTTTTCCTTACAAAAATCAATAGCCTTTGTTCCGATTATCTCCTTCTGCACTTCAAATTTCTGCTGTGCTTCGAGGGCCTTCTCGTAAGCTTTCCACCACTTGATGGTGTAGACACCAAGCTGAGCCGCCAAAGACTGACAACAAGAGATGAAGTCTTTTGACTCCAGATTCCCTACACCCACATCGATCTTTGGAGATAAAATCTTGGTAGATTCGTTCAACCCCATGTCCCATTTGAGCATATCCGGAGCACCTTGGACGATTGGGCACAATTTTGTGTGTTTTTCGTCCCCCGACTTGGGAAGCGTCCTGAGCATGGGAATGAAAACATAATCAGGTTTCTTTTCCGCCATTTCAGCTACAATACCGTGATATTGTTGCATGGGCGCACAGAAAGGCACGTTTGCTTCTTCGATGCCTCTCTTTAAGAGCGCCTGACTCGCTCCACGATGCACCATCAAGTCAAACCCCAGCTCAGACAAGAATCTCACATAAAACGGGAATAGCCCTTTTAATTGGAACTCGTCAGCCAACGCGATCGTCGGCCGGTCACCTCTGTTTTGTATCTCATCAACAACTTCCTGCACCAGCGCTTCCCGCTCCCGAAACGGGTCCGGTGAGAGATCCGGCAGTTTATGTTTTCCTGTCCCACGATCCCAAAGAGAACAACCTCCGCCCCACATGAAACGCTGCTTTTTGCCCTCCACCATGGTGGTAATACGATCAATGCGGCATCGATTGCCGGGCCCTCCACAACCCTTCTTGGATTTACACACAAAAGTATCTTTCACGAGTATCTCTGCTGACAGGAACTTGTGAGGATCTAAATGGTCAGCCTGCCTGTCAACTAGATGTTTTCTGGTCAAAAGCGCGATCCCTAGAGCCCCGACGGTGCCCGGATTAGGCGGAATAATCACCCGGCTTCCTGTTTGACGCGCCACTGCAGCCGCCAAAGCATCTGAAGAGAAAGGCATACCCTGACAGAAGATTACGTCCCCAACAGAGCGGTTGCCCTTCACTCTGTTTAAGTAATTCTGAATTATTGAGTCGTAAATCCCTGCGATAATTGAACAATTCTCTACACCTGCAGCCACCGCTTCATCAATTATTTCAGCCATGAACACAGAGCAGTGCTGCCCCAGTGAGACCCCGCTCTCCGCCGCCAGGGCCTCTTCACCCAAATGAACAACGTCCCGGATGCCTGAAAACTTCTTGCCCTGCTCTTCAATAAAGGAACCTGTACCAGCGCTGCACGCCTCGTTCATTGCTGCATCAATGACCCGCCCGTCCGCCAACCTTATATACTTGGCATCCTGGCCACCTATTTCGAATATGGTGTCCACCGATGGATCAAAGCTCATGGCACCTTCAGCGTGAGCCGCAATCTCGTTCAAGACATAGACTCGATCCACACCGTAACAAGTCGAGAGGAGAGACCCGACGATTTCACGTCCACTACCTGTGGCACCGAAAGCAACAACATTATGTTTTCCGAACGGTCCATCCACAAACTGTTGCATCAGATTGTGCGCCGCTTCCACGGGGTTCCCGTTGGTGTTTATATATCCCTCCCAAAGAACCTCCTTGTTTTCAATGTCTATGGCCACCGCTTTGGAGCCCGTAGACCCCATATCAAAACCCAGAATCAGATTTCGGTGTGTAGAGGCCATGTCTTCTTTAGGACCTTTTTCAGAGGCATCTTCCTTGACGCTCTTTGTCATCCGCTTGACCTGATGGAGATAATCCTTTGGTGAGGGAACCCGGTCCAGGCGAGCAGGAACAGGGGGCGATATAATCTCATCAAGAGCCGGAATCTCCGCTGAGCTCTCTCGTCCCACCAACGCACAACCTAGCGCTTCCATGAAGAGAGCCTCATCTTCATCATATTTCAAGAGAGACATTTCGTGTCTCGAACAAAAATCGGCGAAATTGTCTCTTATTCGTTTTGACCGGCTCACTCCGCCCGCCAACATGACCTTGGGAGGGGCCAATTTTGGTTTCAAGAGCACCTGTACATTCTCACAGACAGCGTCGTACAATCCGGCGAGTATTCGGGATTGCGTCTCTCCCTTGTTAGCCAAGTGAGTCATGTCAGTCTTCAAAATCACCGGACATCGCCCTGACAACGGAGCGGGATCCGTAACCTTTTCACACAAATGGCTCGCTTCCTCTATGCTCTTGTCAAACCTCTCCACCAGCTGTCTCAAAAAATTCCCGGTCCCTTGAGAACACCGCGAGTTTTCCCGTAAAACCTCCAGCCCACTGCTACGCAGCTCTAAAACCGAGAACCCGTGACTTCCGATAGATACTACGGTCCCGTCCATATCACCGTGTAGATGCTTGAAACCTTTTGCTTGCGCTTGCTTTGCAGGGACTCTGGGCAGCTTCACCCCACGACTTAGTCGACCACTCACAGCAGCTCCATTCACATCCCCCCAGTCCAACTCAGCACAAATACTGCGCAACTTTTTTGAAGGCTCCTTTTCATGCTCGACAATCACACGCCTCCCAATACTTAGCTTGCCCTCTTCTTCCAAGAGCTCCAGAGCCTTGATTGTCTCAGCACCCACATCAATACCAATAAAACGTTTTAACATAACTCACTACCTCTTTACTGTTCGCTACTGTTCGCTTCATGAATGTTCGCTTCATGCCCCACACCGGAGCGGAAGGGGAACTATCCCCGGTGTTCTACATTACTCTGTGCCGGGTTCTTGCTTAACCGGTTCTAAGGGCTCATTCTACCCATATACATTTTATTTAGACTTACGTGTCAGTCTTCTTTTGTTTAAGAGATAGTAGTACCCCAGTATCCTGTCAACGAATTTTTTTGAGGACTTGACTGTTCTCT
>JAABSF010000263.1 GCA_011390535.1 Deltaproteobacteria bacterium
ACGACGCTCTTCCGATCTGATAAGATCCGGGCGCAAAGCGTTGGTGATCCCGGCCAACCTTTCCAATTTTTCTACATCATAGAAATACCCGACGTGAATGTCGGTGATCTGCACAATTCTGAAACCCTCCAGCCCGGGATGTAGACCGTCTATGGGAATTTTAATATTCCTTGTCACCGGATCCCGTGCTCCATAGCCTAGCCCGCTTGCCGCAATCGTGACTCCACCAGCGCCGACACCCGCGGTGGCTGCGGCCAAAAATCGCCTCCTCTCAAGATTTGTCTCGGTAATTTTATCCTCCATTTGCTCTTGTACTTTCTTCTTTTCTTGAGCTCCTACGAATTTTTTAATTAAAAAGACTAATGACACAGAGCCTAAAAAAAGAAGCGTCAACAAAACCGCTAGTTGCCAAACGACAAAGGGGAAGACAATGCTCCGATACAACCACGGGGGCAGAAAAAAACCGAAAAACCAATCGAAAAAAATAAAAAGATAGGGCAGATTGGTCACCACAAAAAGCCCCCAATACCAAGGACGCACCCTCTCTCGTTGCCCTTGAGTAAAGGTGCCCCAAAGATATCTGAACACCATGTAGTGGGCTGCTAATGCCGCCCCCACCATGGCGCCCCGGCGGGAAATAAAGGAGTAAAAACCCCACCAACTCATTGTATCAAGACCCACTTAACCACCTTTCTTCCTGCGTCCTGTTATGTTAGTTTACCTTTCCGGACCCTGAAGATCCAATATCCAGGGTTCCCGGTCTACCAATAAACAGTTTAACGCACTAACCCATATCCGCAATATGGAGGCAACTCATGGAAATAAAAATAGTACAGCTTGATATCCCGGAAGGGGCAAACATCATCTTAGGACAATCTCATTTCATAAAAACAGTCGAGGATCTTTATGAGATCATGATGGGGGCGGCCCCTGGTGTCAAGTTCGGTTTAGCGTTCTGTGAAGCATCGGGAAAATGTCTTATTCGCCGGGATGGAAA
Organism: Deltaproteobacteria bacterium; assembly: GCA_011390535.1. Lineage (GTDB taxonomy): Bacteria > Myxococcota_A > Polyangia > HGW-17 > SLPX01 > SLPX01. Next base: position 998 of record JAABSF010000263.1, read on the forward strand.
TGATGATGGGCTGATTAGTAACGCTATCAAAAATGCTGAAATGGTGGGAGCCGGCCATTCTTTTATTATAGTTTTAAAAGAGGCGTTTCCGATAAATTTTCTGAATCAGATTAAGGCTTGCCCCGAAGTGTGCAGAGTGTTTTGTGCCACGGCGAATCCCGTTCAGGTCATTGTGGCCGAAAGCGGACAGGGCCGAGGGGTTTTAGGAGTGGTTGACGGCAGCTCACCAGAGGGTACTGAAGGCCCTAAAGATATTGCATGGAGAAAAGAGTTTCTGCAAAAAATAGGGTATAAGCGTTAAGCTGTTACTCGGAATATACAGCTCTTATGGAATCGTTGATTCTAATAAACTGGAAGCCTTTCAATAGGAAACTCGACGTTATCCTCTTTTGAGGACTCGGCTGCGCGGATTCGTTTCATGCTCAACACTCTCAAATATTTTACAACCTCCGGTATCAAAACCGCCGCTTCCCGAAGATCCTTGGCGGGCATGAACAGCATCCAGCATTTCGACTTTGCGGTTACACTGTGAGCCGCTTTTCTTCCCGACAACAAGCTGGTCTCACCCACCACATCTCCCGGCCCCAGCTCTGCCAAAATATTGGTTTTTCCGCCATAAACAGCTGAAACCTCCGCTTCCCCACACAAAATGGCAAAAAGACCGGGGAGAGGTCGGCTCTGTTTAATGAACCTGACGTTGGGATCCAACTCCAGAAATTTAAACCTCCCGGCAAGATCTCTTCTCAAAGAATTATCCAGAGGGGCAAAAAGCGGCGATGTCTTCAAAATAATCTCGACCATTCTTCTTCTGAAAAACCGGACCAAAACCCCGACTACCTCCGGATGATCTTGAATCAAATCCACCACCAACTCGCGAGAAATCTGAAGCAGTTTTACCGGAGTCTCCGCTACCACAGAGGCTTGCCTTGGGAGATCGGTCACAATGGCTATCTCACCGAAAAAACTCCCCTCACGAAGCCTTCCCACCGTCACAGATGGAGGCCCCTTTTTGTTTACCAGCAAATCGCCCTCTACAACTACATACAGCTCACCGCCCTTTTCACCTTCTTCAATTATCACCGTCCCGGCAGGGTCTGTTCGGATCGACATTCTTGCCACAAGCTGTTCCAAGGCATCCGAAGAAAGCTCACCAAACAGAGGGGTGGATGTAACCGCCTCAGTCTTCAACGCTCGCACTACCTCACCAGTGGTTCCCTCTCTCCTCACCGTCCCCGCCCCGCTCGATCCGCCTCCACCGGGAGTCCGTTTACCAACTTGACCAGATCCATCGGATGGTTTCTCATCAAGGGACCCCATCTCTTCATCCGGAAAAATGTTCTCTAACAATCCATCCACTTCATCTTCCTGGATTGGAACTTCGAAGGCACTCACGGCTCTCACAATGGATACCTCGCTCTCCGCCTCTTCCATCCGCCGCATGGCGTAACTGGATGTGAGCCTTGAATCCAAGGCAAACCCACCTCTCCGACCTTTTGTACCTCCACCCGGCACCGCAGAACCACTATCGCCTGTTCCGGACCCTGATGAGGCGGATTTAGACCTCGGTTCCTCTACATCAGCATCCAGAAGATCAGACGGCAACAGCACTTCCTCATCAACATCATCATCGTTCCCTACAGGCATATACTCACCCGATGACCCCACCACATCCTTTAAAACCAACCCATCCAGAGTCTCCCCTGATTTCAAGTTAATCTCCATGGTGCCTGGACGACCCGCCCGGACTTTTCTCTGCGGCCCAAACGATCCGGAAGCAGAGTGGGCGGCAGGGGGGATATTACCTTCAATTGCTATTGGATCAGAAAAGCCGGGCTTCTCGGGTTTGGGCCTAAAAGGAGGTGGAGAACCATCTCTCGCAGCTTTTTCTCCATTCTTTTTTTCCAATTCGACCGGGATAGGAGGAGGTTTGGGAGATGCTTTTCCCGGTGATTCACTCGTCGACCCACCTAAACCTGGAGCTCTTACCGTTGATGGAGCTTTAACGGTTGATGGAGCATTCGTGGCATCCAGTGAAAACTCATCCATAGACGGTATCTCTACTGAAGGTGGATGTGACTTCGGATAAGAAACAGATGAGTGGGAATAAACCGAGGGCCTTCTATCACCGTATGGTGAACTCGACATCTCCACGTTTGAAGATTTCCCGGCTCCACTCAATCCACTCCCCGGCGAAGCACCTTGGGGTTTATCTTTTTCCGACAAGCGCCTTAACAAATCCAGGGCCTGAGGCTGGTTTGGATCCATATCCAAAATAACCTTGGCCAACACGATGGCTTGTATTCCAAAACCATGGGAAACATATCGGCTCGCAGCCTCTAAGAACATCTTCACCGCTTCTTGAGGTTTTTTCTGGATCTTTAGTATCTCACCAGCCTGATGAGGCCAACGCGCGTTTTCAGGATCAATCCGAACCAAATCCCGATATACTTGCAGAGCCTTTTGAAGTTGCCCTTTCATGCGAAGCTTGTCCGCCTTGTCTCTGAGTTTTCTTACTTCTGATATTAAGGACATTGCTTACAACCTTTTAAAACCTCAAAAGATGCTCTCTACTGTTATCATGTCTCATCATGTCTCACGAAAAAACCTGTGCAATCCCGAACTTCTAAAGAACTGCTTCACTTCACAAAACACACCCTCACGAACAAAAACCAAATGTAAGGGCCGTCTCAAAAAGGAAAAACACCATCATCTCGAAAAACCAAAGGGGCGGCACTACAGAGCCGCACCCATAAAATGATGAAGAAGAGACCACTCAGTGACTTTACCACGTTTCACTTTTATTTCAAAAATACAAAACAAACAGGGCAAACAACAAAACAGAGACGCAATCAACTTCAGTTACAACGATTCTCTGATGAGAGAATAGCTATTGTTCAGATCACTCTTATGTAGTAGATCGTCGGCACTGTGTGCCCAACTTTGGTCCGATGAATATTTACGCTTAAATGCCTGATCTCCGGTCATAAGGGTTATAAATCCAAACCTCAGCGCCCTTGGCTGATGTCCAAAAATAAAGGATATTTATGAGCTCCAAGCAAAGCAAAGGAAAGGCTTCAAGAGCTTCCCGCAATCCAAGACCAAAGGAGAACCAAAAACGACCTCCAAGGGTTTCCAAATCCGAGAAAAAGAAGCCGGCGGGTAAAAAACAACGGCAACCGGCGGGTAAAAAACAACGGCAACCGGCGAGACGTCCACCCCACAAGACACTTTCTATCCCAGTGGTTATTTTAGCAGGTGCTGTGGCAGGTTGGTTCATCGGGAGCTACGGACCGGCTACATGGCCGCTCATTACCTTTTCTTTGGCTGCTGTCTGGGGCTTATGGTACCCGGCTCAATTGGAGAGGTCACTAGACCAACACAAGAATATCGCTAGACAAGTCGGGGAGAAAACATGGAACGGGTTTTCGAAAAACCCACTGGCAGACATCGCCACCGGTTTACTGTTGATGGCTTGGATTGTTCTCCTGGGATTAAGCATAAACCGCTACCCTCTACCTCAGCTCTTGAACTCGACTCTAGGCAGCCTTTGTTCATCTTTCGGGATAATCTTGCGCTCGGGTTTTACAGCCTGGCGAAAAGGCGTCCCCACAGTGCCTTATGAAATAGAACCTCTCGAAAAAACGATAAAAATCGCCGGAAACGAAGAAAATGGAAACGGAAGGTTGGGGGTTTTCTGGATCGCGCTGGTAATTCTTCAAGCCGCTGCAGGACAAATAATGCTTGGTGGTACATTCGGGCATGTTCTTATTGGGCCGGTACAAGATCTCACCCTTGGCGCAGTATTACTCTCCGCCTCGGGAGCCGAGATAGTATTGCTGCTGGTGAGACACCGGCTTCAATCCGCAGGGGAGAGAGCGCGATCACTTCGCAAAGCCATGAAATAAGCTTCCGCTTATGGGCACTGCGGGCCT
>JAABSF010000264.1 GCA_011390535.1 Deltaproteobacteria bacterium
TATGACGGTTCGGCTGTTTTCAGAGAGCGGCGAACCGGTGGAGGGGGTTTCATTATCGGCGACCACCTCAGTGAAATACATGGACATGACCGACGGAAACGCCTATCCGGTTGGAAGGGTGACTTTGGATGCTACTTCCGACGCTGAAGGAAGAGCAGTTTTCAGTGGTATGCCGGACTACATCGGGCTGGGGTCCATGGTAAGCGATCATCTCAACGTGAAGGTTCCGCCCGTTGATCTGAACGGGAACGGCAGCTACGATTATCCTGGAGGGAGCCACGTCCTTTATTACGGTAACACATTAAATCCGGAGAGGATTATTCAACTTCGGAGCAACTACCCTTCAAATCTCCAGATAGACTTCAGCAATGTAGCAGGGTTTGAAAACCCGACTGCAGTTCCTTCAACCATTCCGGTGAATGGACCGGTGTATGTTCTCTTTAATTTACCGATTGACCAGAGTACTTTACATGTGAAATTGGTGGATGAATTTGACACCGAGACGGTGCAAGTCGACAAGACCGTTGACGGGAACTATTTGACGATTACTTTCCAACAGGCGTTGGCGGCGGGTGCAAAGTATCACCTCAGGATTAACGCGGTTTCTTCTGTGGGTAATAACTTCTATCAGCGGAATTTCTATTCGCCGGTGTACACCACTCCAACAGAACCCCTCGATATCACTGGTGTTGTCCGAGACACAAGTATAGATCCTACGAACCCTGACTTCGTGGTGTACTTTAATCAACCCATCGGGACCGGAAACGCCGGGATGAATCAGAACTTGTGGGGCGCCAGGTGCGTATTGTGGTTTAATGCGAATATCGGTGCAACCGTTGGTGTAGACAACGACCCGGGCGAGTGGGGTTATGATACTTGTGATATAGGGCCTAATTACGGGTTTCGTGGTGATGAGGGTGAAATCGGGATGACGGGTTTTTCCGCCTCCGGTTATACCACACGGTGGAGGTTTACAGCACCTCAGAAGTCAGGCGGAGGGGCCTTAACCGAAGGCACAAAATTTTATATCATTTTTTCAGAGGTCAACGATCAGAATTATGTGGTGACCACACCAAGTGGTCAGGTAGCACGTGATTTCATGGCTGTGGAGATGCCTTAGTGAAATGGGTTTAAGAGAAGGATTTGAGCCGAGCATTGGCTGTCGGCGATATTGAGGTTATCCGGCCGACACCAGTCGCCGAGGTTTCGATTATGCAAGACCTGAGTTCGCGCCAGCGAGACGTTTTCAAATACATCACTTCTTATATTGACGAGCGTGGTTATGCCCCCACACTGAGGGAGATTGGGGCCTCCCTCGGGATTCGCTCTACAAACGGCGTAAATGAACATTTGAGAGCACTGGAGAGAAAGGGTTATCTAACGAGAGATGGGGAGAAGGCTCGCGCTTTGAGGCCGGTTAATCGGATGGGAAGGAGTCTTCGTTTGCCCCTGGTCGGACCGGTGAAAGCCGGGAAAGATCCACTCAGTGAAGAGAATGTGTGGGAGCAGTTGAACGTTGATAGACTCCTTGTGGGAGCGGGGAATGATCTCTTTGTCGTGAGAGTGGGAGAAGATTGCCCTCCTACAAGTGATCTCACGGACGGAGATTATCTCTTTGTGCGTCGTGATGGGTTGGTCATAGACGGTGAGTTGATGCTTTTGCTGAAAGGAGATAAGATGTCACTCGCTAGACGAGGTGCGGATGAGTTGGGTTCGAGCAGTCTGGCCAAAGCGCGGGTTCTGGGGGTCGTGGTGGGTTTTTTTCGGAAATTATAAGTGTCTAAACCATCCAGACCGGCTTTCACTCCGGCGTAAATTTCTGATAATCTGATCACCTTTCTTTCTGCCGGTTGGCAGAAATTTTTTCGAGGTAATGTTGTGAACGACATCATTGTGAGGAAAGCCTCTTTTGTTACAGGAGCCGTTAACTCTAAGGGGTTTTCCGATTGGGATCTGCCCGAGATCGCCTTTGCCGGGAGATCTAATGTAGGGAAATCTTCGGCCCTGAGGCTGATGGTTGAAAAGCGATGTAAAGTAAGGATCTCCTCTACACCCGGTCGAACGCGTGAGATCAATTTCTTTTCGGTGGAGCTTAGTGATGGTTTATCCCTTGGGTTTGTGGATCTTCCCGGGTTTGGTTATGCAAAAGTGCCCCTGTGGAAACGTGATGAGTGGGCTCCTTTGGTGGGAAAGTATCTTGAAGGGAGAAAGCGTGGAAGGTACAATCTGAAAGGAGTCGTCATTTTTTGCGACCTTAGAAGAGGGCCTGAAGAAGAAGAGATAAATTTGCTTGAGTGGCTGGATGAACTCAAAATCCCGGCCATTATGGCTTTTACTAAATCGGACAAGCTCTCTAAGAGCAAGCGTAAGCCTGTGTTAATGGCGAATCGAAAGGTTCTCCCTTCGTTTTGTCGAGATCCCATCCTCTTCAGCGGGAAGAGCGGAGATGGTATAGATTTGCTATGGAAACGGCTGCGAAAGATGTTGATTGATCCGACAGTAGGTGAAAGCAAAAATGAAGGTTGAGGGTATCAAATGGTGTTTGGGCTGTTTATCAAGTTGGGAATCACGGTTGTAAGAAAGTTGACCGGTTCTGTAACTATGTAGTATGGTGTAGGTGTTATGAATACCATGTACACAAAAACCGGTCGTGGTCGTGAATCATCGAGGCGTGTGAAGCTTCCATATACCCGAATCACCAGTTTTTCACTTCAAGATTTGATGAGTTGTGTTGCTGCGATCTCGCCAAGTCGACGTTTGACATGGTGGGCGATTTGGGTGGTGGCTGGGATGATCTTGGTTGCGGCTTCGAGTACGGCGAGGGCACAGAGGTTTTTAGCATTCAGTTACGGGGTGCGACAGGGGCGGATGGCAGAGCTTTTTGCCGGACCGCCTCCTCGTTTGCCCGGTGGGTTTGAACCACCGCCGGCGCTGTGTGATCGTCCAGGCTTTTGGAAAGGCGTAAAAGACGAGCGATTGTTCAGCAGAATGCGCGGAAGCAAGGTAGTTAAAGTAACCGTGAACAAAGGGGGGTCGAGTGTCTCTTTGCGGGTGCACTTTGCTGATGGATCAAGCGCCGCGTTTAAGCCCGATCAAATCCACTATCAGAGCATGCCGCGGAAGGAGATCGTGGCTTACAGAGTAAACAGGTTGCTTGGGCTGAGCAGGGTCCCTCCGGCCACAGTCCGTGTCTTCACAAAAAAGGAGATTCTCGGAAATCTCGAAGGTAGTGTTTGGCTGAAAAGGAAGCTGAGTGAAGAGATCAACACCAGTAAAGATGGTTCCATATCCGGTGAGTTGTCGTGGTGGATTCCCAAGATCACCTTTTTGCCGCTGGGGAAATGGGAGCATAGAAAACGTTGGTATCAATGGTTGAAGGCATATAAAAGAATGCCCAAAAGAAATTACAAGATGGCGGCGCAGCTCAGCGTGATGTTGCTTTTTGATTTTTTGATCGACAACATGGACCGTTTCAGTGGACGAAATGTGTGCGCTGATTCAAGCAGTGAGCATCTGTATTTCATGGACAATACTCTGAGCTTTTTCCCGCGTAACCCTCACGGCAGCAAGGCTACGCACACTGGGCTCTACCGCGTTCAGAGGTTTTCCAGGAGTTTTTACAAGAAACTCAAAGCGTTGACCGGGAAGAGGCTACGAAAAGAGTTGGCAAAGGAGAAGAACCCTCCCTGGAATTTGTTGGAAGAGGCGGAGTTTAAAATGTTTATGAGGCGGCGTGCCTATGCCCTAAGATACATGCATCGCATGATCGCCAATTATGGTTGGGAAAAGACCATGGTGTTTCCATGAAAAGAGTGTCTTCATGAAACGAACGGTGCCCAAAGAGAGACTTGCAAAATGCGCCTTTTGCAGCAAAGAGATAGATGTGCTCATTGCGCCGGCGGTGGGGATCGTTGGGGGGAGTATTTTTTCTTTCTGCTCTTTTGATTGCAAAGGAGAGTTTTTTGAGGAGATTTCGCAAGGAGAGGCACGATCGCTATCGCTAGAGTATTCGCCCGAAGAGAATGCACCCGACCTGAAGTCATTAGAAGAGAGAGAGCCTTTTGTATTGGAGGCAGAGCCCATACTTGAGAGCGAAGAGATGTGCGAAAAGCAGGTGGCTGATTTGGATGGGGTGAACTCGGGCATGGCTGTGAGAACAAGCTTCGGCTCAAAAGACTGGGAGCTTGTGGGAGTCGCCATTGGTTTGCTTGCGCTACTGTGGTTGTTGGGGCTGGCGATAAAAAAAGATCTCATGATACCGGATTCATGGTCCCAAAAACATGCCTCAGCGAAGATTGCGGAGGAAAATAAAAAAAATACGGTGGATCCGGAACTTGGGGGGGAAGTCGGTTCATCCTCGGATTCTTCAAAGGATCTGAAGGCTGATTCAGGCTCAGTTCATTCCAATGGGAGGAAGGCTAATGGCGGCTCAGCCTCAGGCACCGCAGAGAATCTCAGAATGCGGGCTCGGAAGGTGTTGACCGAAACGATGAAATTGGAAGGATCCCGCTCTCAGATCATTGCAGCGGAGACGCTCATCCGTTGTGATGATTCGGAGCTTGCTTGGAGGGTGTTGAGAAAGGCATCCAGGGATACCTTGTGGACAAGAAGGCAAATGGCGGCCGAAGCTCGCGCTCGCCTCGGAGATCGCCGTGGGTTAAACCTCCTCGAAAAGGACATCAGGGTTCATCGAGGAGCTGTTAGGAGAGGAGCGGTGTTTGCTTTGGGGAGGCTTGGTAACACAAAGAAGTTGCCATTGAAACACTTGAGGCGATGTCTTTACCGCTCCGGGAGGGACTTGGCCGCGGCCGAAGTGTATACGGTGGGCGATAGAGATAGAGAGTCCGATGCGGTGAAAGTTTTAGAGAGAATTCTTCGCTCGGGGGATAGCGCGCCTTGGGAGAAATTACGTGCTGCTGCGGCGTT
>JAABSF010000265.1 GCA_011390535.1 Deltaproteobacteria bacterium
AAAAAGAGAGCACCGAGGGCAAAGAGAACAATGGGGGCAAAGAGAACAATGGGGGCAAAGAGAACGATGGAGGCAAAGAGAACGATGAGGGCAAAGAGAACGATGAGGGCAAAGAGAACGATGAGGGCAAAGAGAACGATGGGGGCAAAGAGAACAATGGGGGCGCTGAGAGAAAAAATGACACCGAAATAGCAAAAACCGAAGAGGAAGAAAATGATGCCGAATGGGATGATGAAACCACGGCCATGCTCTCTGCCATCTTCCAGGAAGAGGCTCAAGAACTCATCTGCGGAATGGAACGTGCTCTCGAGACCCTCACAGAAGATATCTCAAACAAAGATGCCTTACACGAGCTTTTCCGCCATGCCCATACAATAAAAGGTGCTGGTGCCACTGTTGGGCTGGACGAGCTATCCAAAGCCGCACATAATCTAGAAACCGAATTCGACGAGATCCGTTCAGGCAATAAAAAGTTCACCTCCGCTGATGTAAAAACTTTCCTTCACGCCGTTGAAATCCTGACAAAAATGGTCGCCGCCTGTCATGACCGTAAAGCCCTTGAAAACCATAACAGAGAGCTGAAGCAGGTGCTGGCGAATAAATCCACGAGCGAGCCGGACCGAGCTGCGCATTCACGGCCTTCGGAGACTTCACACACAGCTGCTCATCCGCCACATTCTGAGGGTTCACCCGCCACAACAGATTCACTTGACCGATCTAAATCATCCTCTCATGTTGAAGACGAGGACCGCGAAGAGAAGAGCAAAGAGGGGAAAGCCATAGAACTAAATAAGGGTGATGAGCAAAATGAATACAAGCCCGCGCCGGAGCTGAGAAGAGAAGATCGCCGTTCAGGGGGGAGGCGAGATGAAGATCTCCGCATAATCCGCATCCCGGTGGAGAGGGTCGATTCGCTCATGGATTCTGTGGGGGAGCTTGTGTTCGCCCGCACCAGGATTCATCGACGAACCGAAGAGCTGGCAGGCCTATTGAAAGACATCAGCCTTTCCCACAGAGCTCTTCGCAACACTCTGGTGGGGATCGGGTTACGAGCTCTGGATCATAGGCTCTTGCAACGCTTCTCGGAAGTGGAGGTGGAGTTTGCCGATGAAGTCTCCAACCTTGAGCGAGCAGTAGCGAACCTTTCACAAGAGACAGATTGGTTAAGGCGTTTGACGGCGACAATCCAAGAGGAGCTGATAGGGCTCCGGATGATGTCGGTCAGCTTCCTAATGACTCGGCTGAAACGAGCCGCCCGCGACATGGCGCGAAAGCTGGACAAAGAGATCTCCATCAAGCTGGAAGGCGAGGACACCGAGCTTGACAAATCTGTGGCCGAGCGTCTTACAGAGCCACTCATCCATATCGTCAGAAATGCGTTAGCACACGGAATAGAGACAAGAGAAGAACGAAAAGCAGCCGGAAAAAATCCCAAAGGACAGATTGCAATCTCAGCCAAAACCGAAGGGGAATATGTACTGATCGAGGTTAGCGATGACGGAAAAGGCATAGATCTTAGAAACCTTCGCTCCACTGTTATAAAAAAGAAGCTCTTGCCCAAATCAAAGGTGCAGCGGCTTAGGGACGAAAAAGCCATTGAGTTAATATTTCTCCCGGGGTTCACTACTAAAGAGTCGGCGGACCAAATCTCAGGCCGTGGGGTTGGGCTCGACTCGGTCAAGGAGAGCGTTTCAGCCCTCTCCGGCGAGATCAACGTCAAGAGCAAAAAGGGAAAAGGCACAACCTTCTTTTTGCAACTGCCCCTCTTGACCACTATCACCAACGCGCTGTTGTTCAAAGTTGGTGGAGAGGTTTATGCGCTCTCTTTGACACATGTAGGTGAAACAGTCCTGTTCACTGAAGATGAAGTCTCTACCGCTCTGGAAGAAAACGGCAACGTGACAGTCAAGGGAGACAAATTGCGCCTTGTGGATTTACCGAGCTTGTTGGGGGTAGAAAGGAAAGGAAAAACCGGCAAAGTTCAAGGTTTCATTGGAAAATGGGGTTCGGAGAAATTCGCCGTGACCTGCGACCGAGTAATCGGTCCGAGAGAGATCGTTGTGAAACCTCTTGGGGGTTTATTGACCTCTCTCCCTCACTACTGCGGGGCCACCATCTCCGGCGCAGGCAAAGTACAGCTTGTGCTGGACGCGGCGTCACTGGCAAAGAGCGCAGGGGCGGTGATGTTTCACGACAGAGGGTTTGAAAGGGATCCTCAAAAAAGCCCACGTGTGCTATTGTGCGACGACTCTCGCTCTATAAGAGAGGTGGTTTCGCGGATTCTGCTTCACGCCGGCTTTGAAGTTGAGAAAGCCAATGACGGCTGGGACGCATGGGAAAGGATGAACGGAACAGAGATAGATCTGTTGCTGACGGATCTGGAAATGCCCAGACTCGACGGTTACGGGCTTATAGAGAGAGTCAGGCGTGATAAAAAGTTTTCTCGTCTTCCCATCATCGTGCTTACCTCCCGGACAGGTGAGACAAACAAGAAAAGAGCCGGCGAGGTGGGCGCAAACCGGTTTGTAACAAAGCCCGTTAATAAAAGGGTGATCTTGAAACACATCCAAGACCTCCTGCCCACAAACGGTTCACACAAACGGTTCACATCGGGGCTGAAATCACCCCTTCAGTAACCTGTAAGGCTACCATCATTTATATCTAAAAATCCGAAAAGACGGGCTCTGCTTGATCTCAAAAAGGAACCCGAAGCTAAAAACTATCGTGTTGGTTTTGGGATCCACCAACCTCGATGGTGGGTTATGGAAAGGTCCGGCTGCCTTAAACGCTCGAACAGCTTCATCATCCAAAAAACTCAACCCGCAAGGCCTGTTCAGAAGCACTTTCTTAATGGCGCCGTCTTTATCAAGGGTTACTTTCAAGACGGTGAGACGCCTGCGAAACCCATATATTTTTCCGGTAGGATCATGGCGCCGGTAAACTTGTGCAGGCTGCCACTCTTGAGCCACGGCCATCTTCACTCGATTAAAAAAGGAGGAAAATTTCCATCGCTTCGTATTCAATAGAGTTTTATCGCCTTCCGGCACATCTCCCAGATGATCCGGAAACGGAGCGCCGATAGCTTCCGCCAGCCGCTTATCCGACAACTTCAGGTCCGAAAGCTCCAGCTTCTTTCCTTTCTCAGACTCCTCTCCGGGAACCTTCTTTTCAGCGGGCTCTTCTGTCTCCTCCTCTTTATCTTCCCGCTCCCGCTCTTCCTTCTCGTCAACCCTCAGGTCGGGATCCTCCAGGTCAGTGGGCTGCTTTCTCATACTCAAGGCGGATGGCGGCGGCTTGAGCTCCTTTTCTATATCCCGGTGTGTTTTTTTGCGGTCGTCTTGAGGGGACGGAGCTCTCGGTGTAACCGACGGCCGCTCTTTGGGACTGTAAGTCGAGGTTATCTCGGAGGCGACCCTTTTTTCCCGAGCCTGGGTCTCCTTTTCAACCTTGGAATCATATTCGCTCGAAAATCGTGCTTGGTCGGGCGTCTCTTCTTTTTCGGGCTTTGGAATCGCTACTACTTGCCTTCGTTTCTCAACCTCTTCCTCTTTTTCAGGCTCCAGCGTAACCTGAAACTGTCTGTACGTTAGATCTCTTGTGGGCTTACCCCACTCGAGCCACTGAGCCATCAACCAACCGAGCGCGATAAGCAACACATTAAACAAGACCGATGACATAAAAATGACAGCGAATTTCTTCCATTTCCTGCCTCTGTCATTAGATCTCGTGTACATTTAAAACCGCTCTTGAAAAACACACAATCCCCGAAGGACTGATAAACTCAAGCTAACAAGCAAAACCGTTGCTCCTGGAAACATGGATATTTCTTGGAGTATAAAAACTTCTCCCAGGACAAAAACACCTTACAAGTTAAATATTCCTTACAGGATCATTATTCCTCATTCTTCTCAAAAACCACAACCCTCGAAGATTCCAAAATCTTTCCAGGATCTATATATAGTATAGGTCTTTAAGATTGGAAGGCCAAACGACAAAACCACGACTCCGGAGATCGCGGTCACATTAATGTAATATCTTACTTACTGAGGACTGATCCCCCGGGTTTGAAATATTCCCCCAGGTTGGCTTTTTTTGATTCATGTTCATGATATTTCGAATAAGAAAAATTCATGAAGTTCTGCAAAAGAGGTTTAATTGATATTCTACGTCAAGACATATAATCAACGTCATGCCAAAAACACGCAAAGGTGAACTATGTCCGCTGTCAAAGAGAGAATGACCGCTTTGATTCAGGATCAGCCTGAAGATGCAACGCATGAAGAAATCCTCCGAGAGCTCGCCTTTGAGCAGATGATTGCGTCGGGCCTAAAAGACTCCAGATAAGGGAAAACAATTTCAAATGAAGAGATAAAGCGCAGGCTTAGGGCATGGCAGAAATATGACTATATCAGTCATGGCCATTTAACCCATTACATCAAGCACATCTTTGGATTTCTTGAGCAGGCAGAGTCTCTTGAGCCGACACCCTTATGGCCGGGCAATTAATGCCCGTCAAACTTTTTCTGGAAACAAAAAGAAAGATAACCGCCCCAAACAAGAACAAGATCACGCTTATAACCTGCGAGGGAGACAAGAAACTAACGACAAACTCTCCCCTGTAATCGTTCCTCAAGTATTCGATAAAAAACCTGAACAGACCGTAACCCATGAAATAAACAGAGGTACGCAGCTCAAACTTAATGAGTTTTATCATCACAAAAAAGAAAGAGAGCAAAAAGAGAGCTTCAAACAACTGAACGGGCAGAATGGTAATGGATTGGCCGTAGTGATCAAAGGGCATCGACCATCCGGGCATCCTGAAGGTTAAGGATTACAAGGAAACCGAGCTCGGGCCGGCACTCATATTCGACCACGATCCCAAGGCCATGCGACTGGAC
>JAABSF010000266.1 GCA_011390535.1 Deltaproteobacteria bacterium
CATCCGGCGATCCGCTGAAAGATATCTCTGTCACCCTCTATGACGGCGCTCACAAAACGCTCTGGAGCGGAAAAACAAACAATAATGGGATGGTTACCCCACCGGGGGCTAAAAAGATGGGGGGCAAAAGGCCGTATTTGTTCGTCGCAAAAAGAGGCAAAGACTGGTCGGCTCTGGTGCTGAGGGGAAGCGGCTCAGATGGATATATTTCGGGTTATAGCTACGCATCGCTGCCAGACGAAAAACGCCTTCTGAGCCATATACACACCGACCGGGATCCATATCGCCCCGGAGACAAAGTCGAGATCGTAGGCAGGCTCAGGATGGCGCCCACCGGCCCCACCGGATCTTTAGAGCCTACAGAAAAACGCGGTGTGAGCATCAATTATTCAATCCACGGCCCAAGAGGCAAAGAGGTTAAAAAAGGCACTCTTGAGGTAGACGCCGACGGAATGTTTCACACAACCTACCAATCCAAACCCGGTGCACCTCTGGGTCGCTACCGACTGCGCGGACGTGTCCACGGCCTCTCAGGCGTCTCCAATGCTCCATATATCCATCACCAGTTCAGCATTCTTGAATACCGAGCACCGGAGCATGAGACCCAGGTGGAAGTCAGAGGCGGCCCCCATTTTGCGGGAGACAAAATCACAGCCGAGATTCGGGGCCGATACCACTTCGGCGCCCCCATGGCAGGCGCTGATGCAAGCTGGGTACTGCGTCAAAGACAAGGTACATATCGTCCGCCACACCACACCGGCTTTCATTTCGGAGCTTATCGGCCTTATCGACCCTATTGGCGCCATGGCTATGGATCGAGAGGAGGTCGTCGCGGACATTATTGGGTCTCAGGAGGTGGCATCGGGAGCCAAGTAGCCTCCGAAAAAGGAGCTCTCGATGAGAATGGACTTGTAGAGTGGTCATATGAAATACCGAGCTTTTCCGATGAATCAGACAACATCCACCCCAACCATTACACTCTGGAAGCCCAAGTCTATGATGTAAACAGACAATCCATCGCAAACCGGGCTCAGTTCCTCGCCCACCCCGCTGATGTGTATGTGGGGCTGAGACTGGAAGAGTCCATTATCAAGGCGGGAAGAGCAGCCAACATTCAAGTGGTTGTGCCGAATCTAGATGGGAAGAGGCAAACGGGCCGACCTGTTGAGATTATCGCCGAGCATCACAAGACCATTAGAAAAAAAGTGATGAAAGGTAAAACCCACGTCTATGAATATGAAACCCGGAAATTGACCGCCGGCAGATGTAAGGTGACATCAGGTAAAGATGTCAAGGTCTGCAAGCTCTTGTTGAACGAACCCGGCTACTACATTCTTACTGCATCCACTTTAGACACAAAAGGCAGAAAGACAATCACAAAACAGTCCCTTTATGTTTTCGGAAAAACTTTTGTCCCCTGGCGACAGGATAACATGAGGGTTGTCGAGATGATCCCCGACAAGCGGCTCTACAAACCTGGAGAGACCGCGAAGGTTTTGATCAAATCACCATATCGAAGAGCTGTCGGAATCATGACCGTGGAACGACAGGGCATCGTCAGCCACCGTCACCTGAACATCACTTCCTCTACGCATGTAGAAGAGGTGCCCATAAAGGAATATGAAATCCCGAATGTACATGTCTCTGTGGTGTTGGTGCGAGGGCGAATAAAAGGACACAAAGGCCCCAAAGGTGAAGATATGGGGCGCCCGATGTTCGCAAAAGGGCGCATACCATTGAAAATATCGAAGGAAAGCAAAGAAATAAAAGTGGAGGTTTTGCCTGCAAAAAAGACAATAAAACCGGGCGAAACCCTCACCGTAAAACTGAAAACATCAGACAACAAAGGCAAACCCATCTCAGCACGGCTTTCTCTCATGGCAGTAGACGAAGGTGTCTTAAGCCTGTTGGGATTTCAAACTCCTGATCCTTTGTCTGTTTTCTACCCGAAATGGAATGCCGGCACCGCGCTTACAGAGCTTCGTGAGCATCTGTTGAAACGAGTTCTTCCGAAACTTCGACTCGCACCGGCGCGCCCCAAAAGAAGAATGAGCGGTCGAAGCCGCGGTCGTGGCGGCTATGGGAGGGGCGCCATGGAATCCGCTGTGATGAAATCAAGCCCTGCTCCATCTATGACGGCGGATAAAGCCGCCCCCGGCACTGGTTCAGGCGACTTGAATTTCAAAGTGAGAAAGCATTTCGCGACGACGGCCTTTTTCAGCCACAAAGTGCTCACCGACAAACAAGGTCAAGGTGAGATAAGAATCAAAATGCCGGAAAATCTCACAGCGTTTCGCTTCATGGCCGTGGCCCAGGATGTGAACCGCCCCGACAGATTCGGTTCCGGCGAAGAGCGGGTCCGGATAAGAAAAGATTTACTCTTAAGGCCCGCCTTGCCTAGATTCGCCAACTTCGGAGATATTTTCGAAGCCGGAGTTGTAGTTAATAATGAAACCGGCTCAAGCGGTGATGTCAATGTCAAGATCCAGGGCACCGGCTTCAGAGTTTTGGAGCATCACACCAAAGCCGTCACAGTGGAACACGGCAAAGCTGAAGAGGTCCGCTTCAAAGTAGCGGTAACCAGACCGGGACTCGCACGTTTTCGTTTCTCCGCATTCAAAGGCCGAAAAACTGATTCGGTGGAGCCGGCGCCCATACCGGTGTTACTACCCGCCTCAGCCGAAGCAACCGCTGTCTACGGAGTAACCGAAAAGTCTGTCGCGCAGCCTATCACTCCGCCTGAAAATGTATTGCCCCAATTCGGCGGGATGAAAATATCAATGAGCTCCACTGCCCTGACAGGCCTCCAGGACGCTATTCAATACCTGATAGGCTCCCCTTACAGTTCAGCCGAACATCTGGCATCCGGACTCGTTCCCCTATTTTCACTCAGAGAGGTTTTGCCTAAATTCGGACTGGAATCATTATCCGATCGGGAGGCAATGGATGAGTATGCGAAAACAAAAATACAAAGCCTGATATCCCTTCAACGTTACGACGGAGGTTTTAAATACTGGCCATCCAACTGGCGCAGTTATCCATATGCCAGCGTCTATGCGACCTGGGCTCTTTTAAGGGGGAAGCAAGCAGGCTTCGACATTCCAGACGATGTGATCAAGAAAGCTTCCCGCTATCTGGGCAGGGTCTTATCCGGCAGGATCTCCGGAAGCTGGCACATTTATTATAGCACGACGGTAAGGATCATGGCCGGTTGGCTTTTAACCGAGATGAAGGACGCAGAATATCTGAATCCGGCACTGTTCAGCAAATATGACAAGAATAGATGGCAGCTAAAAAGGCATCTACATTCGCTTTATAAGTCGAAAGATAAAGTCGGGCTCTTTTCAAAGGCCTGGCTCATGACCGCGTTGCATCGAATCGAAAAGCGTTCAAATAGAGTAGAGGCGCTGCTAAGAGAGCTGGAGAACAAGGCAATACAAACTCCCTACGGTGTGCATTTCGCCGAAGCTTCCACAGAGAGCCTTCGCCTATTGATGCACTCCAACACCCGCACCGACGCCATCGTCCTTGGCTCTTACATGGAAGTGGATCCCAAAAATGTTATTGTACCTAAGATCGTGAGAGCACTTCTGGCCGCCAGGGTGAAAGGCCGATGGGAGACCACTCAATCAAATGCTTTTGTCATGGAGAGCCTGGCCCGATATTTCAAACAATATGAAAAGCAAGTTCCGGATTTTCAGGCCCACGTGTGGTATGGAAAAGGTTACGCCGGGACAGCGGATTTCAAAGGCCGCTCTATGGAGATAACCGAAAAAGAAATCCCCATGCGCTTCCTTTTAAAAGAAGGCAAACAAGACCTGGTCTTGGCAAAGAAAGGCCCCGGCAAACTCTACTATCGTTTGGGAATCGACTATACTCCCAAGTCTCTGAAGCTCCTACCCGAAGAGCAAGGCTTCATGGTCAGACGAACATACGAACCGGTAGGAGACCCTGACACCGTGAGAAAAGAAAAGGGCGGCGTCTGGCGGGTGAAAGCCGGCTCTTTTGTGAGGGTACGGCTCACCGTAGTAGTAAATGATCGGCGTTACTTCGTGGCAGTAAACGACCCTATGCCCGCAGGTTTCGAAGGCGTGGACCTCCAGCTTAAAACATCGGCATCTACTTCACTGAGTGGGAAGAGCAGAAATAAAATCTATGATTTTCGCTCTTATTTTTCTTTCTTGGGGCCGAATCACAAGGAGATGAGAGACGAGCGATATGTGCTCTTTTGGGATCGCCTCCCGGCAGGTGTATATGAATACACCTATCTAGTCCGCGCCACTACTATGGGCCGATTCGTAGTTCCGCCTTTGAAAGCCATGGAGATGTATCACCCGGAAGTTTTCGGTCGAAACGGTACTCAAGTGGTGATAGTGGAATAACCGCGTGTCGGTTTATCGGACGACCCGCGGAGTCGGAGAAAGAGGTTATCTCGGAATTTCAGGTTCTGGATTTCAGGTACGGTAATCGGAGTTTATTGTGATATATCCGTGAGTCAAATCAGTCGTCCAATAGTCGGCGCTTCCGGTTCCGGAGCCCACCCTTAGATGCACACGAATTTCCTCTGCCCCGAAAATCTCCGCGGCTTCTTCCTCCGAATAGTTTACGGGGCCGCCACCCTTAACTATTGTCAACTCGTCATGTGCAACTCCCCCGATGGTCAACATAACTTCTCCGGGGTCGAAACTTACTCCGGCACGCCCTCCGGCGGCTAAAATCCGACCCCAATTAGCATCTCCCCCGGCAAAAGCCGTCTTTACCAAAGGGGAGGTAGCAATGGTTCTCGCTATTTCGAGCGCTCCT
>JAABSF010000267.1 GCA_011390535.1 Deltaproteobacteria bacterium
CCGTATGGCTCACTCCATCCACCTAGCACATATCTCGCCTCCCCTCCTCCCTCTATGGAACCATGGAGAAACGCCAGTGTAACCGCCCCCACACAAACACACGCCAACGCCACAAAACGAGACAAATTCAGCTTTGGAAAAACTTTTTCGAAAAGTGCCGCCGCCGCTCCGGCCAAGGGAACAATCACAAGTAACACAACAGGTGTATTCAAACTCTCACTCATTGAAGTCCCGTATATGCTTCTCGATTACTTTTATATCGAGGGTCTTGAAGTGGCGGTAAATAATGAACACCAAAGCAAGAGAAAGGCACATGACACAAATCCCGACGACAATGGCGGTGAGCATAAGCGCCTGGGGCAAGGGATCCACCGGATCCACGACTCCTTTCACCAATATCGGAGCCTGCGTCCCGGTAATGGATCCTAGATATACAAACAAAACCACCACCGCCGAGTTAAGAATACTCAACCCAATAACCTTTTTTATGATATTTTTCTTACCGATCATTCCCCATGCCCCCAACAGAAAAAGCAAAACGATAAGGTAGAGAGCCATACTATTCCTCCTTGAACAAAGACAGACTGATAAGGCTGATCCCCGCTCCTACCTTGAGCCCGATAATGAGGTTAAGAAAAAACACATGGCTTACTATGGGAATCCGAGTGGCCTCAGAGGGATCACCCGGCCCCCCACCGGGCAGAAAGTTTTCAAATAATGTCCCACCATATAATATTCCAACCACTCCGATTCCCAACAGCAAAAGAAATGTCCCCGCTTCGGCAAGGGCGACTCTTCTTATCGGAAACATCGCCTCAATCTTGTCAACCCCCTTGCCAAGGGTCAAAAGAATAATCCCCGAAGCCAACACCACACCACCCTGAAAACCACCCCCCGGCGAGAGGTGGCCGTGCGAGATTAGATAGAGCCCGAACAGCATTACATAGGGGGAGAGCTTTCTTGAAATGAGATCCAGGATCTCGGTCCTGTGACGGCCATATTGATCAATATTGCCGATAGTCGGCCGCGCTAATTTTGTCCGCGTCAACTCCTTTCTGTCTATGATGAATATCACGCCGGAAACAGCCAGCAACAATACTATGGTCTCTCCAAAAGTATCAAACGCACGGTATCCAAGATAAATGCTGCTTACCAAGTTCACCGCCCCGGTTTCGACAAGCCCTCGATCTATAAAGTATTCCCTCAATTCTTCAGGAGGGGCTCCACCCGCCCATATCCCCAACATCACCACACCACCCACAAGGAGCAAAACAAGGACAACTGCCGTTTCTCTGATGAGGGCCATGAGCCTAACCTGCTTCACGTATCATCCCTCCGCTCTGTTCTGTGAAGCAGCCAAATAAAGACCACCGTGGAAACCCCTGCACCTACTACAGCTTCGGTTATTGCTACATCGGGGGCGTGAAGATGATAAAAAAGGAGGCTGCTCAACAGGCTCAACACCGCCAAAAATATCACCGCGCTCAATAAATTGCGAACCTGTAACGCCAAAAAACCCATGACCAGCAAGAGGATCAGCAAAACCTCAGTCATGGAACTTCCTCCAAACCACCATATCTTTGTTCCAGGCGTAGCGAGCCACAATATGCGCTGCGACCGGACTTGAAACCAAGAAAAACAATGTAATCACAAGTATTTTAGCAGTCATCACCGACAGGCCGGTGATCAACATGGAGGCAATAAAGACAGAGAAGACAGCGGTTGTGCCACATGTAGATGAAGCCTGTAGCCTAGTATACACATCGGGAAAAACCAAAACCCCAAGGTTCCCCATGATATTGAAGACAACACCCAAGACCAGGAAAAGAAGAACAATCCATGTCATATTTCACCCTATACGCCTGTAAAATCTTCCTTATCTTTGTCGGCAAAATATTTTGTTATGGCCATGAGGCCCACAAAACCGAAAATGTCATACACAAGAGCCACATCCAGATAAACCGGCAGCTTGTCCTTTACGGCAATCAAAACAAAGATGGCCAGAACCTGAGCTGAAACCAGATTCAAACCAATCATTCGATCAACGGCGGACGGCCCTATTACAATCCTGATCATGCTCACGATGGTTGTGCCTAGAAAAATATAGATCACTATCAACAACGCCGTGTCGATCATATCCAGATCCTCTTTAAGAGCCTCTCGAAGACTCCTTTCACCAGCTCTCCTGCATACCTGGAGTGAGTCGTCTTTGCATCCAACCAGTGAACAATCAGATGATCGTCATCAAGGGATAAAGTAACGGTACCGGGAGTTAAAGTGATAGAGCTGGTAAGCGCTACACGAGCGATATCGGACTTCAGCCTTGTGCGAAAATGAACAACACGTGGGTTAATTCTTCCCCGGATAATGAGCCAGAGCATTTTGAAGCTGGCCACATACATTTTATATATGACCAACAAGAGATAAAAAACTCCGTAATGAATCCGCGGAAGAAGAGAATGAAAATCCACCTCGTTTTTCTCTATAAAAAGCTTAAAGGTGAGAAGTGACACGAAAAATGACAAAATCAGCCCAAGCCCAAGCATGAGAGGATCTAACGCTGCTGTAAATAAAACCCACCCTGCCATGAGATAGAATGTCGTCAAGACCACCCTGACTATTTTCCACTTTCTGTGGAGATCCATTTTTATCTCCTTTATTTCGATCTAGTAAATCAGTTGCGGAACTGTTGGATCAATTCTTCAGGGGTTTTGGCCGTCAACAGACGATCACGAAAATCAGAATCATTCAAAAGACGTGAGAGTTTGCTCAATATGACCAAATGCTCCCTTGATGCAGAGAGAGGCCCTACAATTAAAAACACTAGATAAACCCGTTTCCGATCGACCGCACTAAAATCGATCCCCTTTCTGCTCAACCCGCAGGCGATGGTTGTTTTCCCAACAGTTGTAGAGAGCCTGTGCGGCAAAGCGATCCCGTGCCCCACCCCGGTGGAAGAGAGCTTCTCTCTCTCCATAAGCTCATGAAAAAGCCTCTCTTTGTCTTTGACTTTCCCCGTCGCATCTAAAAGATCAATCAGCTCTTTTATGACATCTTTTTTCTTTCTAGATTCAAGTTCCAATTTAACACACGCAGGATCAAATTTTTCAACCAGCTTATTCACTAGCAGCTCTCCTTAAATATTTTTCTATGTTCTTTTTCTATGTTCGTAGCTTCCTAATTCTACTAGCATCCTGAGTCTTGCGCCTCCTGCTGTTTCTCCTAAACTCCGACATCTTCCTCGCTCTCTTCCTCACCTTCCAGGTCATCGCTAATCATCCCGACGGCATAATCTACAGGGACTGTAAACAAAATCCCGGTACCGGGCGACTCTAACCCGCCTAAGATTTCCTTCAAGAGCTCTTCCAGCCTGCCCACAGCACTTTCGTCTCTTATAATCGAGAGTATGGTTTTGTTGTAAGGTTTATTGCCTTTCATGAAGCTCTTGAAATCGGCGAACAGCGGTACCTCATAGGTGAGAAACCTCCCCATTCCCTCTGAATCCAAAATGGTCGCCCCTGAGATCCCGGCTTCAACATAGGCGGCGAGCACTCTGTCCAGATACTCCTCTTTGTTTAAAACCAAAACCATCAACTTCATGGCGCTCCCCGTCATGGCCCAAAACTTTATTATCAAGCACTTCAGTGATCACGCAATTTTTTGTTTGTCACTCCGACAACGTCGTTGAAAAACACCGCTTTTGTAGAGTGCCCCAATCATTTCAGATAGGAGTTTTCCAGACTCTCCATTGATTTCAGCGCTGCCTCTTTAATCTCTTTAACCTTATGTCTTCTGTACTTTCTCAAGAGTCTGTGTGTTTTCTTGTCGCGTCGCTGGTAATAAATCATGCTCAGCGCCATGCCTCTGTATCTTGGCTCTACACTCTCCTGATTCGCAACCCATTCCAAAAACTTATACACTTTGTTGCATGTTTCCTCCGGCGGAATTTTGTCCTTGCCCAGAAAACCCTTAAAACAAATATCACGATATGGAAACACGAACTGATCCTTCCACTGACCTGCTTTAACCCTCTTCTTCCCCTCCTCCAACATCTTTTCCACATACTCCCCTTTGCAACGCGCTAAAATGCGCGCCGCTTCAGCCGCTGTGGGGAGGTGCTCATTTGATAGATATTTCAAACCAAAGGGGCAGAGCTCTTTTTTCTCACTCTCAGTCCATTTGTACATCCGGTTCGGTGACTTAACCGCGGCCGCTTTGATTCGCTGATCATCGCTCTCAGCTTCACTATTAATTGTGGAAAAAACCTTCATCCTACCGTATCTCATGAACCTTTCTAGAATCAACACTTTTAGTCCCGGATCCTTTATTCCTTTATAAGCCTTCAGGATCTCTTCCGTCAATCCGGTCACGGTCGTCGCGAAGGTGATAGCAGAAGCCATTGCCCGAGCCAAAGATTGATCTCCGCCCTTCACAGCCTTTTGAAACCCTTTCAATAGCCGCTTTGCCGAAGCTTCATCTAAACGCTCCGTTTTGCCGGAGGCTATCTTCGCAAAGGCCAATTCAGCCGACCCCGACCCCAGAAGAGAAGCAGCTACTTTCACAGTTTTAGGATCATTATCCAGCACCATAACACTCAATGTTTCGAGAGCCTTCGCCGGTTCATCCCTTGAAGTCTTTTTAAAAACCTCCCGGGCAGCCTTGTAATCAACGCATCTATAATGGGAATAACTCTTGGAAAAATCACAGCTCACAGCCTTTTTTACACTTTGCGCAAGCTCTTTGTGAAGCGCCACCTGCAGATTAAGCTCCCCGCCGCTTCCTTCTGCATCATTGGGCTGAGCTCCCTTGGAAACAACTTCTCTGTTCGCGGCCTCGTCTCCTCCTGGTGCATCG
>JAABSF010000268.1 GCA_011390535.1 Deltaproteobacteria bacterium
ATCAGCATTGTCTTCGGCAAATAATACAACCGGTCGTTGGGATAATTCTTCAGGTGTAGTTGTTTCTTCTATGTCTTCCTTCAAGACAGGCGCCTGAACATCCGCCAACAAGGTTGAGAATCTACCCTGTAGATCGAGCTCCCTTGCCGTCAACGATTCCAACCGCATAGCTGCCAGCCGGTCTTCTTTGCGTCGATATTTGCGACGCCTTTCTTCTTTTGGTTCGATGGGTTCTCGGGGCCAGCGTAGTACAAATGTCGCACCTTCTCCCGGCGCGCTTTTTACGGTTATCGTGCCTTGGTGAATCTCCATCAGCTCCTTGGCAAGAGATAGGCCGAGCCCCGAGCCTTCTCGATACCCTGAGCGTTCTGAATCTATATGATGAAAACGCTCGAATATTTTGGTTTGCATTTCCAGGTCTATACCTGGTCCGTTATCTTCGACTTCCAAAATTATGTGAGTGTCTGTTGCAGAACCTCGTACAATGACCCGATCGCCGGGGTCGGTGAATTTCAGTGCGTTTGAAATCAAGTTGGCTGCGGCCACCTCTATTTTTTCATGGTCAAACCTCACCATCGGAAGATCGTCCAGTCCTTTGCTTTGAAGCTCTATTGAACGAGCATCCGCATGAGGTTCAGCCGACTCTACCAGCGCCCTGAGTATTGCCCCGGGGTCTCCTTCGTTCAGATTCAGTCGTAAACGCCCTGTCTCCAAACGAGCCGCTTCCAAAAGTAAATTCACCTGCCTCAATAGTCGCCTCACATTGGAAAGCATGGACTTGAATGTTTGTCTCGAATGAAACTCGGTGTCGCCGGAAATAATCGCCTCTAATGGAGCCATGATGAGCATAAGAGGGGTCCTCAGCTCATGGCTCACGTTTGCAAAAAACCTTGTTTTTTGGCGGTCGAATTCTTTGAGTTTTTCCAGCGCTTCGGCCAACTCTTGATTTGCATTAGAGAGGCTGCCACGTTGTCCAAATTCTTTGCGCCTAAGCTTATCTGCTATTAAAACACCGGTTGTCGCGATTACGATACCTGCCCAAAGAACGAAATTATTGACTATCCAAATAGCCTGTGGGTCGGTAGCTCCATAATAAACCAAGGCCAGCCCATAGGATGCCCCGATTACGGAAAAAGTCGCTCCGGCCACAAGAGGGGGCCACGGAATCAAAAGCGCAAAACCCATAAACACCAAAAGCAACGCTTCGTGGTAACGACTGGAGGCTCCGCCTGTCATCACTGTCAACGCAACCACGCCGAAGCCCATTATAAGACAAGAAGACACCGCCATGGCGGTGATGGCTCGTTTGCCGATTGGTGTAAAAGTCATCAGCAAAACTAATAAATTGCCCCCAACAATAAACCCACGCACCGTCAATAAAGGCCCCAGGAAGCTGCCTGTCAGGTGACGGTCGGGGATTATAAAGAGGGAAAAACCCAGGATGCCTAGAATACAAGCGGTTCTCACCGGTATGGGAGCATTAGACCTTTGTTCTTCGCGAAAACTTGTTTCCGATTGCTCTTTAGTGTTCAATTTATCTTTCGGCTTTCTTTACGGTAACAGGTCTCTTCTCTTGGCGCGCAACGTCAGCTTACCACTTTTATAAAGCATTTTCTTTGAATTTCCTGATTCATGGCTTTCGACACCGGACGATCACCGCCTGAGCCGGTGTTCCAAAGCTCTCAAATGCTTCATTTTCTATGAACCCGTTTCTTTCCAGCATTTTGACAAGCTGATGGGCGTTGTAGAATTGAAACTGTCCCTCTTCTTCGAAGCGAACCAGATCCGCTGCTGCGCTGATATAGTCCCGGCCCATTTTAAGGAGTTGGTCGCGGCCGTAGCCGGCAGGCAGCGCTTCTTCAGGCGCCTCGGCGATCTGATCGATTAACTGAAGTACCAACTTTGAAATGTCTGCATCCGGAATCATGGAGGAGATTACCAACACTCCGCTTTTCTTCAGTACTCTGTGAATTTCCGACAAAATGTCTTCAGGATAGCGAAGATAACTCAGAAAGAGAGACGCCATCACGCAATCGTAACTCTTATCCTCAAAAGGAAGTCCGACGCGGTTGTTTAATACCTCAGGAGCAATCTTTTTCAATCTTTTTGCACCATCTTCCTCTTTTACTTGCCCTTTTTCTACTTGAGCCAACAGATTGATATCATGAAGCACCGCCGCCATATCACTACTTAAACCAGCACTTTTGAAGGTTTTTTCAAAGTCAATAAAGGCGCCGCGCAAATAACCGTGTAGATCCGCGCCGTACTTTTGGCATATAGGTCTGAAACGAGCTTCACTAAGCCCCGGTATTCGACCGGCTAAGTCCAGCGCGTTGGGTAGTTCTCCTGCCAACCAACGTCGGACGGCCGTCCGCGGGCCTCCGTCCAGATCCGCCGCCAGAGTGGTAATCCGGTCATCTACGCCGACTTTTTCTTCGAGCCTTTGGAGAGCATCTTCAACCAGATCCATGCAACACAGCGCGGCAGGCTCTTCTTTCCACAAATGGTAAGAGACGTTCCCGGTGCCCGCCCCCAGCTCCAGCACACGCTTTCCTTTTGTTTCAAGAAGATTCACTTGCTCTATTACAAATTGTTTATACGGGGGGGCCAACTCCACGATGTCGAAACCAATGCCTTGGTCACCAAGGAGGTATCTTTTCCAATAATCACCCCTGTCGAGAGGTTTTTGGGAACGAACCCGCCCCCACTCTTTCCCGGCAATGTGAGCGAGGAGGCCTTCGGATGGAATATCTACATCCAGATCCTCTCCTTTGTACAGATACCTCCATATTCTTCGAGTCATAAGAGCAAACTCAGCCAGAGCCTCTTTGGAAGAGCGTGGGACATGCCCTGCGTCAACTTCCAAGACCTCCCTCTCTCCCGGTGCTGTCACGCTCATGACATCGTAAACCCGCTCGGGGTTCAGCCACCCGTCGTGTTTTCCCACTATCCACAAAACATCGGCTTTGATTTTGCTCATATCATTTCTAGCGTCTTCCAGAGTCGCTAAACCATGTTTTTCCAAATCCGCACAGTAATGATCTGCATCAACCAGGCATCCAAGAAGAGAAACCACTCCATTTTTGACACCGCGCATGTAATTGCCATACATGTCTATGTTGCCCGAGGCATGTAGTGCCGCGTCTTGGGCATCGGCCACCCCCATAAAGGCTATCCAAAGAATAATCTGGTGGGCCTCCTCCATAATAAGCGCACGTCTCACTGAGACAGACGACAGGCTTATGGAGATAACCACGATATCACTAGGGTAAAAGTGAGGGTTATCATTGGCCCATTCAACGGCGCCCAACAAATCGGCCACCCCCCCGCTCAGGGTATAGTGAAGATTATTATGACCGTCTTTTTCACAACCCGGATCTTTTTCGGATTCTCCTAAATTGTTGGTGTTATCGATTCGCAAAACCGCCACTTGTCGGTGGCGTCTCCTGAAATTGTGAACGATGGTGGCGGCTAAACCGCTCATGACCTCTTTGCGGCCCCCGTAACCAGGGGTAACGATCACTAACGGAGTGCTTGAGCTATCTTCCGGGGGGAAAGCGAGATCAAGCAAGCCCACAACTTTCTTCCCCTCCTTGTTAGGAAAAACTACTCGAAAATGATCTCTCTCCCCGCCTGTGCTTTGCTCTCGAAATCTGTGGAAAAGATAAGAGGCCTTCACCCACTGTCCCTTTATTTGATCCCTTATTCGCTGAAGCGCGTTATTCAGCAATCCCACGGGTTTGTTTTGTCCCAGTGTGCTCTCCGTGGTTACGGTTTTGCTCCTCCGGATCCCGTGAGCTACGCCTATCTTAAGGCGGGTCGGCTTGTTATCTTCTTTTAAAAGAGTCACATGTTTAACCACCGCCTCTTTGAGAGCAATGGATTCTCCATCATGACCCTTTTCCACAATAGATGCATTTCTAAGTGGTGTCCCGGGGAGCAACACAGTAGTCTCAGGGTCGACGACAAAGCTCAAGCCTCCCGGGCTTTCATCCAAAACCGCCCACTCTTTAAAACCCTCTTTTTCCAACCACGGCAAATGCAACCGCAAGAATTTTTCATCGCTTGCGCTTTTTCGGGTGTCGCCCCTTCTCTCTGAAAAATGGAGCTCAGTGGGAGTTTGTAGTTGGAAAACATCATCTCGACGATCAACCAAACACGAACGAAAGGAATAACTCACATAGTCAAGGGTCATCCAACCGAACACCATCTCGTTATCCACAAAATCCGTCGCATAGGATCCTGTGGCGTGAGCCCCTTTCAGAGTCAAAAGATCTTCAGTCGCAGCGACCAAGTAAACCTCTTCCCTGATCGAGCGCTCCGCTGATATCACCGTCACTTTTACTGATTCCGAGATTGCCTGTTGGAACAGCTCTCCTATACGTGAAGTGTCTTTGATGGGCGCAACAGTCTTCCCTTCCAGGTCATGGAGCCGCACTGTTGTCTCTCGGTGCCCCAAAAGAGATGACATTTCAACAACATATCTTCTCAGGGTGCGCTTGTCCCCTGGCGACAAATGTAAAAACCTGACTCCAACTCCGTTATCCGCACGATGTACAACTTCGCTGTAAGCTACAATTTTCTGGTTTTTCTTTCCCGCCTCAAAGCATAATGAGAGACTCTTACCTTCCGGCAACGGGTCATCGCAAGCGATGAAAACTCCGCCGAGGCTCAAATTTCTTATTTCCCCCAGAAGTTGGTGGTTTTCTGTTTGTGAAACTTTTATGCGACATGGAATTCTGTCAACAGACCGGCGGTTTTCATTATTCAGCATCCTCTCCTCTCGTATCTCATGGTAGAGTGCATAAAATCCATTCATTACAGTATATGTAAAACAAAGAAACAC
>JAABSF010000026.1 GCA_011390535.1 Deltaproteobacteria bacterium
CATTACTCAGTATAATATTGAAGACATGGAAACACTGGTTTCAAATGAGCTCGGCTTCAGGCAGAGATCTGTTCTGGTTGCACACCCGGAGGTCCCCGCCGGCACAAAACCTCCAAAAAAAGTTGGCCCGGAAGAATGCGACGCAAAAACCGCGATTTTCAACGATATCGAGAGTAAAGAGATCTTCTTGCTGGCATCTTGCAACAGCTCAATAAATGTTTGGAGCAAAACTTCAGATGATTCCTTTCGCTTGGTCCAAACCCTGACGTTAGGAAGAAGTGAAATAACTGGAATAAAGTATATTGACATAAACAATAACGACAGGCCCGAGATCATAGTGATCACAAGAAATCACGGAATTCATTATTTTGAAAAAAACACCAAACCCGTTCCCCAAATGACCACAGATTTAACCTCGCCAGAAACACAAAGGTCCCGCCAAGCTACACGAAGACCAGATAAGTCCGGCTATCCCCTTTTCTCCAGCAAGGCAAAAAAACTTCCCATCTCAGCTTTTTCAGATCATAAGGACCTCTGCCTTTCCAACCTTGCCGCTATCAAGGCATTCGGTGACGAAAAAACCGGGCACCTTGGGTTCTATTTGGCTTTTGACCCTAACAAAAAATCACGTCGAAACTCCAATAACGTGAAGGCTTGCACTCCAAACGGAGATCTTTTCTTGTTAAAAAAAGGTAAGCATTTCAAAATTGTGGACAAGGTGGTTTTTGAACCACGTAATGGTTCAAAAGGAAAAACAAAAGGATTGTGCATCACCAACTCACCGATAAAACAGGTGTCAAATTCACCCCAGCCTTCGGAAAACAAGTTCACCCCGCCAACTTTGCTAAAAATCACCGACAGGGCTTCTTGGATAGTTTCCCGAAAACCCAGGCATCCAACTTCTCAAGCCAAACAGATTTCAAGTTCCTGGAGTACAGGCTGCCTCATAACCGATCTGGACAATGACAAAAGTGATGAATGGCTGGTAACAGGTTTTAGCAATAAGTGGCCCTGGGTATACAAAAGGCCTGACTTTCCATTACCTTGGAAGAGGCTGCTTTCACACAAAAAATGGAGAACAGAGCTTCGTCATGGCAGCAAAGGAACAACAATTTTTTCCCCATCGGTAGAGCACAGCTCATCCACCGGTCTCCATTCAAAAACAGAGACATCTCTATACCACCACCTTTCCGGATACTCTGGGCTTGTGACCGCCCCTCAAGGAGTGGATCTTGATGGAGATGGGTTCCCTGAAATAGTAGCAATAATGAAGGGGTCTTCTGCCGATAGAGAGAGTCTATGGTCATTTTGGGTTCAGGGTTTTCCCTCCTTATGGGATTCAGATCGGCAACTCAGACTCGCAAAAAGAATCTATAAAAGCAGTGACACCTTGATTTTTCTTAAGAAAAACTCCGACGGGACCTATTCGGATCTCTCTTATGTAATCGGGTGGACAAACCCGGATGGTAAAATCAAATCCCTCTCTTTTGGTAACTTAATTGGTCACGGGGCCATGGATATGATGGTCTTGAAGGGAGACAGCACCGTAACGTTGTGGGCCAACGAGCTTCCTCAACAAAACACCCTATCTCTCAAAATTAGAGGCGCTCCAGAAAATCCCAGCGCAGTGGGTGCCCGGGTTGAAGTAACCACAAAAAAAGGGGATCTCATTACAAAGCGGCTACTTAGCGGATTGGACGGGGGAAACAAAACAATCGGCGTCGGAGGGGCTCTCCGAGTAAAGGTCACCGTCTCATGGCCGGGAGGCAAGAGCCACACATGGAAAGATATTGCCACTGAAACGCCCCACGTGTTGGAGACACCGTAAGCTCCGATAAAAAGACTGCCCCTATACAAAGAAATATTACATAATCCAAACAGAAAAATTATTATTGCCGGATCCCCTACTTTAAATTACTCAAGATTTTGTTGGCCGCTTTGATCATGGAAGGTTTGTCCGTAACAAGATAAACCTTTTCCGGTTTGGGATGACGATGTCCCCGAACCTCATCGATGATCGATCTAGCGATCTCTATAGTGGGAATCCCAGACTCCTCTGTCCGAGTAAGTGGAGGGATGGCGAGTGTGTCGAATTTTTTGACGTTACCGGCAACAAGAGACGCCCGGGCCGCCCGCCGAATGTTCTCGACCCCGATCTTTTCCCCAGGGGTGAGCTGTATAGGCACATGAATCAGATAAGGAGCAACACAAGGGCCTCCCTGAGAAACAAAGGCCGCTCCCACAGCAATGGGAGCAACTTCCATTGCTTCTTTTTCTACATCCTCACCGCCGGCCTCTTTTATGCGGATACCCAGCGCAGATGACAGCGCCCCTGTTGTAGATGTAGGAAGAACAACAGCATCTACTTCGACTGTGAAAATGTCTTGACTTATAATATGAAACTCAACATCACCTGTGAGCTGTCGGGGCATTACTTTTATTCCTCCCTTTAATAGAGCCTTTAACAACACCCACCACTGCTCCTCGCTCCGCATTTTTATAACAAGCTCTAAACAGTCTAAATGCTTTCGGAAATGTCCGTTAGCATTTCCTTATAGCGGTTGTCAAGATCGCTCTTTTTTCAAGGGTGTTAGTTGCAAAACTTGGAGATGACGGATATCGACCATGGCCAAAATTTTCAGATCATCCATTGGCTGAGATCAAACCGGAAAGGTAAGAGATCTAATTTTCAACGATTATGATTTTTCTGACTTTGCCTTCTCTATTTCTTTTTGTACTTCCTCCATATCCAGACCTTTAACTTGACCTATCAAATCTTCCAGGGCGTCTTCGGGCAACGCTCCCGGTTGAAGGTATAGCAACACCGAGTCTCTGAAGACCGCCACCGTAGGGATTGAACGAACCCCAAAAGCTCCCGCCAACTCAGGGGCTTTCTCAGTGTTGCACTTTGCAAAAGCGATATCTTCATGCTTTTCAGAGACCTTTTCGAAAACCGGCCCAAAATTCTTGCATGGCCCACACCATTCAGCCCAAAAATCTATTAACAGGATCTCATTGTTTTTTAGCATTTCGTCGAAATTGTCTTTACTTACCTCTGTGATCGCCATTTTTTTCTCTCATCCTTGTTTCTAAAAACAATCTTATTCTTGAGTCAGCCCTTAAAACATTGTTTCATAAGCTCTCGTTTGATTTAGAGCCTTTCTATGTCAAAAAAGGTTCAAACTAATTTGGAATCTAAGCACTCCGTTTTACCAATTGATGGTAAACCCGATTGCCGTTAATGATCCCTCTGATGAGGGTTTGTCCGGAAAACCAAGACACTATGACATCATTGGAAAACAAACTAATTCAACATCTTCAAGATCTTTTATTACAAAAAACACAAAAAAGATCGAGCTCCAAAGCATTACGTGCTCCGGGAGTTGAAAAATCTTGGATGATTACCGGGATGCGAGGTTGTTTGCCCGGCTACATATTGTCCGCCTTAGCAAAGAGCATCGAAAATGCCACGAGCGAGAATCGTGATTTCCCACTGGCCGTAGTGGTAACACCAAATGAAGCCAGAGCATCGGCGCTAGCGGCAGAACTTGAGTTTTTCCTAGGGCCCTCTCCTTTTAATGAAGAGGGAATGAAAGTTCCATGGGGGACAGTGCTTCCACAAAACGCAGAGATGGCTTACGGAGATCTCGGGCCGGACACCGAGCTGGAACTTGAGCGCCTGGGTGCACTGTTTCGACTCAGCCAGAAATTCATGGGGCCTTTTCTAATCCTCAGCGTCGCATCTCTTGGGCAGAAGCTTATGCCCAGAAAATCCTTTGAAGAGATGTCCGATATGATAGGCCCCGGACAAACTTTGGACAGACAGATCTTGATCGAGGCGCTGGATCGAGCCGGTTACCGGCAAATGCCTGTGGTGGAAGACCCAGGCTGTTATTCTGTGCGAGGAGCGATAGTAGACGTGTATTCACCTGCCATGTGCGGACCTTGCAGAGTGGAATTCGACGGAGATCAAATAGTGGATCTCAGAAGGTTTCACACAGAAACCCAGCGCACCTTCGCGCAGTTGTCGATCCTCTACATTCATCCAGTCCGTCAAACTATTCCCACATCGACCCGGTCCCCCCGCATGAAGCTGGTTGAAGCCGCAGAGGCTTGCGGGTGCCCATCCTCGAAAGTGAATTTCATTCTGGATGAAATCAAAGAAAGGGTTGATTTCTTCGGCTCTGAATCAATGCTGCCGGTGTTTCACGATACCCTGGAACCTCTCGAAACATACCTGCCCGCACATGTTGCTTTTATCATCGAAGATCATCCCAGAATAACTTCAGAATTGTCATCTCTGTGGAGTCGCCTGGAAGAAGCCCACCAAAACAAGCTGAATATTCATCGCATATCATTTCCTCCCGGTGATTTTTTTCTGGACCCAACCGTCATCGAAACGATGCTCAAAAAAAGGTGCATTGGAGAACTCTATAACTTCGAAACTCCCCTGGGCAAAAACCCGGATTATGCGCAACAATCGCCCGCCTACTCAGACAGCGCCGGTTCTTTAGAAGAACCCTCAGTTATTAAAAATTCAACTTTTGGTGTTGCTGTGAAAAATGGGATCGATGACCTCCCAGATGAAGACGACACCGAAGATCTCTCGGATAAGGGTTCTAAACAAAAGCTTTTGTTTCGACTAGAAACAATGGGGCATGTAGAACTGGAAGCAGAGGTCCGGCGGGCTGCAGCAGAGCGAGGAAAAGAAGTGTTGGCTCCTCTAGCCCGGGAAATCCGGAACTGGAGAGCCGACGGTCTGAGAGTTGCGGTAGCTGTAGCAAATGAACGGAATGCAGCTAAGCTCAAATCGCTGCTAAAAGGCTACGGAGTCGGAGTTGATCCGCGAATGGACCATGACACCATACTTCCAAATGGTGTTTCGGTTATGGTAGGCAGGATATCCGGAGGGGTATTATGGCCGGACGGCTCTATGTGTGTTGTATCTGAAGATGAGCTGTTCGGAGTAAAAAATAGAAGAAGCCCAAAAAAACAGACTCCAGGGCAAGCGCTCACCGACTTGAGTCAACTCAAAGACGGAGATTATGTCGTACACGAGATCCATGGAGTGGGACGCTATGGAGGCCTGGAGAGGCAAGTAATGGGGGGAGTGCCGGCTGATTATTTAGTTATCCACTACTCCGGTAAAGACAAACTATACCTCCCGGTTCACCGATTCTCTCTTGTCCGCCGTCATGTTGGCGCCTCCCCAGGGCAAGGCCTTAGGCTTGACAAGCTGGGAGGACAGACGTGGGAAAAGAAAAAAAGCAAGGTTTCCAAAGATATTCAACAACTGGCGGAACAGCTTTTAAAAGTTCAAGCTCAAAGAAATGCATTGGTGGGCCATTGTTTTCATAGCGGCGGAGAGCTGATGGCGGCTTTTGAAGCTACTTTTCCATTTGAAGAAACCCCGGATCAGGCAGCCGCCATAGAAACAACTCTCTCGGACATGATGTCCCCCGCTCCCATGGATCGTCTGGTCTGTGGGGATGTTGGTTACGGAAAAACAGAGGTGGCCATGAGAGCTGCGGTGCTCGCCGTCCTGGATGGCAAACAGACAGCCTTACTTGCACCGACGGCTGTTCTTGTGGAACAGCACTACAAAAGTTTTAAAGAGCGGCTTCGATCTTTTCCCATCTCTGTGGGTGTATTAAGCCGTTTCCGCGGAAAGAAAAGTCAGAACCGAACGCTGGAAGCGGTTGCGGAAGGACAAGTAGATATTGTGGTTGGAACCCACAGGCTCCTCTCTACAGATGTCCGGTTCAAAGATTTGGGGTTAATCATCATTGATGAAGAGCAGCGTTTCGGAGTCGCTCAAAAGGAAAAACTCAAAAACCTTCGTGCTCTGGTAGATGTAATCAGCCTTACCGCTACCCCGATCCCACGAACCATGCAGATGGCCCTGTCAGGCATAAGAGAGATGAGCATCATCGCCACCCCGCCGCCGGACAGAAGGTCTGTGCATACATATGTTTGTCCTTACTCGCCATCCACTGTGACACGAGCCATAAGATTGGAACTGGACCGTGGCGGGCAGGTGTTTTTTGTAGTTCCCAAAATCGGTGGTCCAAAAAAACAAGAAGCGCACAAACATAACCCGAAATTACTCCCAGAGAAAAGAAAGGGCGGTACACCGGAAGGAAAACGAAATACTATAAAAGAGCCACGTCCGCCTAAAAACGCCTCCAAGATTCCTTCCATCGAGTGGTGGATGGAACAAATCAAGGGGTGGCTCCCCAAGGCGCGCGTCACGATGGCTCATGGTCAAATGGATAACCGAACCTTGGAAAATACCATGGTGGAGTTTGTAAATGGTGAACATGACATATTGGTGGCCACGAGTATCATTGAGTCGGGGCTCGATATTCCAAGGGCAAACACGATACTGATAATGCATGCAGATCGCTTCGGCCTTGCACAACTTTACCAGCTCCGCGGAAGAGTCGGCCGGAGCCACACACAAGCCTACTGCTACTTTATGGTAGACACCCTTTCAGGTCTTACCGAAAAAGCGAAACAGCGGCTGGCGGCATTAGAGAGACTATCTCGACTGGGCTCCTCGTTTAATCTGGCAACAGAAGACCTCGAGATCCGAGGCGCCGGCGATGTTTTAGGCAAAAAACAGTCCGGTCAAGTTGCCGCCGTTGGTTTCGATACCTATTTCAGGATGCTCGAAGACGCTGTCTCCGCGCTAAAGGGCGAACCAGTGGAAAAAACAAAGGACTGCGATCTGACCTATGATATCCCGGCGTATCTGCCCGACGAATGGGTGCCGGAGCCTGGACAGAGGCTTCACTATTACCAAGCTCTAGCTCGTTGTGAGTCACCGGAATCCGTGGCCGAGCTTGTTGTAGAGATGGAAGACCTATTCGGCGGTTGCGCCCCGGAAGAGGTCACAGCTTTGGCGGAGTTGACGATATCAAAAATAAGAGCAAAACAAATGGGAGCAGAGAGCCTGGAGATCTCCGGCAAATTGCTGTTGTTGACCATTGGAGAGGATTCCCCTCTGGAACCTGCAAAGGTTCTAAAGCTGATCAAATCAAACGCAAATTACACCATCCGTCCCCCAAGGCAAATCGTCAAAAAGCTCCGTGCAGCAGGCCATATGGACCGCATTCATGAGGTTAAAAACAGCTTGAAAGAGTTAGAATGCTGTGCTAGTCGTTCATACTGAAAAACATAGTACAACTTTCTAGAATTTATCAACTAATTTGAAAGAAGGAGTCGATTCCATGCGGAAAATGACCCTCAAAGTTACAGGCACAAGCCTGCTGGTGTTCCTGTTGGGGTTTGCTTGGGGCTGCACGAAAAAAGAGCCGGAAGCAGAGCAAAAGACAGAAAAAGAAAAAAAAGAGGACGTAAAAGAACGAGAGAGCTTTAAGGTTCCACCCTGTCCGGAGGAAGATAAAAACAAAATCGTTGCTAAGGTTGACGGCGTGGAGATAACAAAGTGTGAGCTTTATGATAAAATCCATCAGCTCAGCCCCTACATCCGCCGCCGATATACAACTCTTGAAAGAAAAAAAGAGTTTTTGGATAGAATCATTCGCTTCGAGCTTTTAGCCCAAGAGGCCAAAAGACAGGGGTTTGATAAAGACCCGGAGGTCAAGAGGGCCAGAAACGAAGTCATGGTCCAGAAGCTCTCCAGAAAGCTCTTTCAAGAGAAGTTCGATCCAAAGAACATAACAGAAAAAGAGCTGAAAGAGTTTTATGAGAAACATAAAAATGACTACAACAAACCTGCCATGGTGCGAATAAGCCATATCCTCTTGGGCTCAAAAGAAAAAGCTGAAAAACTATTGGAAGAGTCGAAAAAAGCAGACTCCAGGGAGTTCCGTCAGTTAGCGAAAGAGAACTCCATGGACAAACAGACCAAAGACAGGGGCGGCGACATGCGTTATTTCTCGGAAGACGCCGACAATGTGCCTAAACCCATTGTCGAGGCAGCTTTTAAGCTGGAAAAGCGGGGTGATGTAGCCGGGCCCATCAAAACAAAACAAGGGTGGCATATTATCCGCATGGCCGGACGCCGGCGTCCCATAGAGCGTGGCTTCCAGCAAGTGCGCCAGCTCCTAAAAAATAGGGTTCTCAGACAGAAGAGAATGGACGCACAAGAGAAATTTGTGGAAGACCTGAAAAAGAAAACTACGCCTTTCGAGATAATCGAAGAAAACCTCAAGGCTGTAAAAATATGCGCCGGGCCGGATAGAGCAAAACGGGGTTTGCCGCGGAGAAGACATCCGGACGGACATCACCATCATCACGGTAAAAAAGATGGAAAAGATAAAAAAGCCGACAAGTAGACCTTGAAGGAGACTAAAATGAAAAATTTGAGAGAAAAGAAATATAAAATATTGTCGGTTACAGCCTTTTTGGCAGCCCTTGGAGCCGTTGCATTGGGCTCTGTATGGGCGCTTCAACCACAAGGCCAAAATCCTGACAAAAAGATCAAAAAACAAACATCGGCGGCTGAAAAAAAGGGCAAAGAAGACTGCGAAATTTCTAAAGAAGATCGCAAAAAGGTGCTGGCAAAAATTGGAGATGCGGTGATCACGGTTGGTGATTTTGCTGATGAAATCAACAAAAAAAGCCCATATCTTCGTGCTCGTTACGAGTCCATGGACAAGAAAAAGGACCTGCTCAAGAGCATGGTGCGCCGAGAACTCTTGGCGGCGGAAGCGGCAAAGCGAGGGTTCGAAAAAAATGCCGACGTTCAGAGAAGCATGAAGCAGGTAATGATACAAAAACTATTGAATCACACCTTTGAAGAACGGGTCAAAAAGGCGGGCATTCCGGAAGAAGAGCTGAAAAAGTTCTACCAAGATCATATAAAAGAATACGACAAACCGGAACAAGTGAGGGTCAGCCATATCCTCGTAGCAGACATGGGTACAGCCAAAAAGGTTAAGGAAGAGGCCGACAAAAAAGGCAGTGATATGCGAGCCTGGAGGGAGTTGGTCCGGAAATACTCAACAGACAAGAAAACAAAGGTGCGCGGAGGAGACCTTCGTTACTTCCCTGAAGATGCTGAAAACATTCAAAAAGAGATAATAGTAGCGGCATTTAAAATGGAAAAGCCCGGAACAATCTCAGGGCCGATAAAAACAAAAGAAGGTTTTCATATCATCCGCTTGACACACCGGAGAAAAGCTTTCAAGCGTACATTTGACGAAGTCAAAGATCAGATTGAACAACGCATCCTGAGACGGAAACGGTCGGAGGTCGTTCAGTCGTACGTAAAAGAGTTGCGCGAGAAGGCAAAGCTGGAAATCAATGATGAAGAGTTGAAAACCTTAAAAGTGGACACAAGAACACCTGTCCGCGGCAGAGCTGGAGGCAGAGGCGGCAAACGCCTTCAACATCTTCGCAAAGATATGAAAAAACGACGCCGCGGCGGAAAAGGGAAAAGAGGGATGCGGGGGGGGCGTGGACCCAGGAGAAGACGCAGAGGCGGAGGCCCAGGCATGCGTAGAGGCAGAGGTCCCAAGCAAGGAAAAGACAAAAGCCCCGCCAACAAATAAATCCAGGTGTTGAGGTGAGAGAACACCTAATGCTTTTAAGGCAAAGCATTAAATGCAGTAGTGACGAGAATATGAAACAAAATGCCGGCACACAAACAATTCCCGAATCCGGTGGCCGATCCATCCCTCCGTGCTGCTTTGTTCAAAAGAAAAAAAGATTAGCTTATCTTTGTGCATGTGCTTTTTTTGGGGCGTTGCTTTTAACGCCGCCTAAAGCCGGCGCATCCATAATAGTGGAAAGGATAGCAGCCGTTGTAAACGGTCAAATAATCCTTCTATCGGATGTAAACTCACGGTTGCGCCCTTATATGCAAAGGCTGATGAAAATCGAAGATCCCAACGCTCGTCGCCAGGCTCGAAAAAAGTTACAGAACGAACAACTGCAGCGCCTGATAGAAGAAAAACTTATCCTGGGAGAGGCCAACCGGAGAAAAATTCAAATCTCCGAAGCTGAAGTGAATCGGGCCATTAAATCTGTTATGGATGAAAACAATGTCGACTATGATGGGCTGAAAGCCGCCCTTAAGGCCCAAGGGTATTCAATGTCGCAATACAAACAAGACCTGAAACAACAAATACTCAGGCTGAAGGTCTTGAACATGGCGGTCCGCTCCAGGATATCCGTATCAGATGATGACGTTAAGGCTTTTTACCAGAAGCAGAAGAGGCGGTTGGGAGTGGACATGAAAATCGAGGCGCAATTAATATTGCTTCGCCTCCCCCAAAGAGGTGCCCAGCGCAGAAAAAAACTACAAGTTGCCTACACCACCATCAACACAATCAAAAGAAAGCTGGAGAAAAAGGCTGCGTCTTTCGCGTCACTTGCAGAAAAATATTCCGACCACCCCTCGGCCTCAAAAGGTGGTTTGGTTGGGTACATTGGGCAAGGCGATCTGCCCCCGGCGTTAGAGAAAATAGTCTTCTCCGCTCAAACTAAAAAAGGGCAGGTAATAGGCCCTGTGGAAACCGACGAAGGAATTTATCTCCTAAAAATAGGCGACAAACAAGACTCTGAAGCACTTCCCTTTAATGAAGTCAAAAACAAACTTAGAAAGCAGATTTTTCAAAAACGGCTGGAAAAAGAGACTCAACAGTGGCTGGATCAACTCCGCCGGAAGGCCTATATAGATATAAAGCTGTAATACGTGAGTTTACATCTAAAGAGTCAACTAACACCCTATATCAACTCAAAAAACTGGGAACACTCGTTTTCCAACCTCCACAACCGCCTCAACAAAACTCAAACAAGCATGCTTTTGAACTTAAAATACCTTTAC
>JAABSF010000027.1 GCA_011390535.1 Deltaproteobacteria bacterium
TTTTGAGAGAGAAAAAGATTTTGTTAAAAACATCACAACATGATTTGAGGTGAACACTATGAAAAGAGACGACTCGCCTTCTCTTGAAACCAGTTTTTCTAATTGGAAAAACAACACACTAAAAAAAGCAGTAGATCGTTTTCCTGAAAGAAAAGATCGCTTCGAAACACCTTCAGAAATGGAGGTTGAGAGGATCTATACACCAATGGATCAGGGAGATGAGTGGAGTTATGATAAGCAATTGGGTTTTCCAGGAGAATACCCGTTCACTCGTGGCGTTCAGCCGACGATGTATAGAGCAAGATTGTGGACTATGCGTCAATACGCCGGCTTTGCCAGCGCCCAAGAAACAAACAAAAGATATCGTTACCTTTTGGACCAAGGCCAGACCGGGCTTTCCGTGGCGTTCGATTTGCCCACACAAATGGGGTTCGACTCCAACCACGAGATCGCCCGAGGAGAAGTAGGCCGAACAGGGGTCGCTATCAGCAGTCTGGTGGATTTTGAAACTCTAATGAAAGAGATCCCCTTAGGCAAGATAAGCACATCCATGACCATAAACTCTACTGCGGCAATGCTTTTGGCCATGTACATCACTTTGGCGGAACGTCAGGGGGTACCTAAAGATCGGATTCGTGGAACAATTCAAAATGATATTTTAAAGGAATATGTAGCCAGGGGGACATACATTTTTCCTGTTCAACCCTCTATGAGAATAATTACCGACATTTTTTCATATTGTAAAAATTCGCTTCCAAGATGGAACCCCATCAGTATCAGCGGTTATCACATCAGAGAAGCCGGTTCCACAGCGGTTCAAGAGGTCGCCTTTACTCTCGCCAATGGCATCGCCTATGTTGAATCAGCTCTTAATGCAGGGCTTGAAGTAGATGCTTTCGCTGGGAGGCTTTCTTTCTTCTTTGCAGCACATAACAATGTCCTTGAAGAAGTGTCCAAATTCCGAGCAGCCAGACGATTGTGGGCAAGAATAATAAAAGAAAGATTCGGCGCAAAGAAAGACAAGTCATGTGCACTCAGGTTTCATACTCAAACATGTGGGCATACCCTCACAGCACAACAACCCGAAAACAACGTTGTCCGAGTAGCCTATCAAGCTTTAGCAGCGGTTTTGGGCGGAACTCAATCCTTGCACACCAACTCTAAAGACGAAGCGTTGGCTTTGCCTACGGAAGAGTCGGTAACTGTGGCACTTAGAACTCAACAAATACTGGCCCACGAAAGCGGTGTCGCCGATACGATTGACCCTCTCGCGGGCTCGTATGCGGTTGAGTCACTCACCGACAAGATCGAAACGGAAGCTGAAGAATACATAAAGCACATAGATGAATTGGGTGGAGCCGCCAAAGCTATTGAGAAGGGTTTCATGCAAGATGAAATCGCAAAAGCCTCTTATAGAACACAAAAGGCCATAGAAAGAGAAGATCGAATTGTAGTTGGGTTAAACAAATTCCAGAGCGCAAAGGGCGAAAAGCCGATGGAGACGCTTCGTATTGATCCAGAGGT
>JAABSF010000269.1 GCA_011390535.1 Deltaproteobacteria bacterium
AGCCGGGCGCTGTGGTGTGCACCGGATCTACAGGCCGTGCGATATTGAAGCTGGATCTTGGCGCCACGATTCTTATGGATCGTTCGGCGGAGGTCCGCCTCTCGCCGAAAGGGGTAGAGCTGATTAGAGGGCGAATCTTTGTGGACACAGTCTCCCAAATTGAAGTTTTGACACCGGGCGGCAGACTCAGGAGCCTTAAGTCCAACTTCGATGTAGAGACCCGCGGAAAGGCGGTCCGTGTCTATTGCGCCTCCGGCGAAGTCTCCTACCCGGAAAAACCCCGCGACACAAAATCCAAGGAGAAACAGAAAGGAAAGAGCATCTCATCCGGAATGACGGTTGTCTTGCAACCATCAGGCGCAGAGCTTCTCCCGGAAGCTCTGTGGGAAGATTGGACATCCGGGATGGCCCGGGTGGGGCCGAAACGGGAGCGGAAACCTGCGGGCATCGGGAGGCTCGAGGGGCGCCTCTCGTCGGCCTTCGGTCGCACCCCCACGCCGCTGCTCACTCGCAGACATGAAGTAAACGTCGCCATCAAAGGCGATATGGCTGTTACCACCATAAACCAAACCTTCTTTAACCCTCACTCCTATAATGTATCGGGTTACTATGAGGTGCTCCTCCCAGAGGGAGCTATTATATCTGAATTCTCGGCGGGGCCTGCCGACGAGTTACGAAAAGGAGAGGTAGTATCCCGGTATCGCAAGGAAACAAAGTATAACCCAAATGTGTTGCTGGAGTGGGCGGGAGACAACCTCTACAAAGGTCACATGAACAATATCGCCCGGGGCTCCACATATGAAGTAAAGCTTGTCTATATTCAATGGCTCAAGCATCAAGACGGGCGACGCGTCTATGTTTACCCAATGGGCGGCGGACATGCTCCACGGCTGGGTGAGTTCGTGCTTGAAGTGGATCTCGCCAAAACAGAAGCCGATAAGACACAGGCCTCACTCGGCGCACAGCGGCGAGGCTCAAAAATTTTGTTGTCTAAAAGTGACTACCGCCCCCCGGCGGATTTCGTCCTTGAGCTGTTGGAGTCAAAGAAAAAAGGGGCAAGAGCAAAGATATACAGAGCCGCAGGTCAAAAAAAGGGGCAGCCGGCAACTCTTTACATGGTGATCCCTCCGCCCCTCCCGGAGCCGGCGAAATCATTGAAGCTGGTCGTTGTGGCCGACCTCTCTGCGGGGTTGAGCCCTACACAGATCAAGCTGGTCAGAGACACTGTTGACTCTGTGTTGCAACAGCTCAGCTCCACCGACAAGGTTGCTGTACTGGCGGCCGATCTGGATGTGCGGAACCTTGGCAAAAAAGAGGGGCTCGCCGTTGCCACAAAAGAATACAGAGAGAGCATCATCGATGCGCTCGCACGCCATCGCGTAGGGGGAGCATCCGATATCGGAGGGGCACTGGAGAAAGCCGCCCTGATGCTCCCTGAAGGTGAAGGAGCGGTATTGTACATAGGAGACGGGCGACCGAGCGCGGGGCTGCTGATGCCGGGCGCTATTAAAGATCGTCTGGCTCGGAGAAAAGTTTTTCCCAGACTTTTTTCCATCGCAGTGGGATCAAACGCCGACCGAGGTTTTTTGGAAGCAGTGATCGGCCCCGGCGGCCTCTGTGAAAAAATCGAAAATCGTCCACAAGCAGCCCGTGCGGTTTTCAGCATCCTCTCCGAAAGCTCTCGACCTTCTTTGCGTGCCGTAAAAGTTCAAACAGGCGGCAAACTGGAGAGGGTTTACCCTTCCCGTCCCTTTACCGTCACTGCCGGCGAGCAGATAAGAATCTCGGCTCAGACCCGAGGTGCCATTCCCAAAAAGTTGGTTGTCGAAGCGCTGGCAAACGGAAAACCGGTTAAAGTGGACTTCCAAACCCAGTCACACGCGGTAGTTGATGGAGGAGACTTGCAAAGACGTTGGGCCACCGCCAGAATACAAAACCTCCTGGAAAGCGGAGCCGGCAGAGAGGCTATCGCCGACCTGGCTACACGCTACGGAATCATGACACCTTGGTCCGCCATGGCAATCGGATCCTACCAGGGCTACACCAGTCTACTCCCCAATCCAGCGCCACGATCTTTCAGTGTTGAAGATGTACAGCACACAAAGGGCGTAAAAACAACGGACATCAGAATGTCACTGAAACCAAACTGGCTTGTAAAGAGATCTCCAACCAAACCATCTTGGGAGAGGCTCTATCGTGAAGCCAT
Organism: Deltaproteobacteria bacterium; assembly: GCA_011390535.1. Classification (GTDB taxonomy): domain Bacteria; phylum Myxococcota_A; class Polyangia; order HGW-17; family SLPX01; genus SLPX01. The sequence goes on from JAABSF010000269.1 coordinate 2,207, forward strand.
GCGAACCAAAGAAGCTCCCGTCCGGCTTTGTTTCGAAAAGAAAGCGGCCGGGCGGCCTGAGATGTCCGGGCGGGTGGATTTAAAGATCGAGCTTAGAGCCGATGGTTCGGTGAAAAAGGTGGAAAAGGTCTACACGAGCCTGAGAGACGAGGAGGTCGAGGCCTGCATGTTAAGGGCGGTGGGTGCTCTAAAGCTGCCGGCCCCTCCACCCGGCGCACCCTCTGTCTTCACACACAAATTCCAGTTTGAATCTCCCGGCGCTCGCATGGGGGGAACATCTAAATGCTCTAAAGCCTCCAGAGAATACCTCTCCCGACGGCGCATTCTGTGGAGAGAGCGGCTCGCGCGGGCCGGAGGCTTGGGGGGGGTCATGAGTGTATGGCGGGAAGCTTACAGACAATGCGAGCTCCGCACCTGGCTGGATCGAAGAGCCATGCTGGACCTGATGCTAAACGCGCTTCGCACCGTCAGAAACGGAGTCCGCCTATACCATGAGTTCCATTTTGATCCCTCACTCCAGAGTTATTTGCGGCGGGCTGTTTTAAGGCGGATTCGCACAAGAGACGACGTAGTGGCGGCTCGCGATGGGTTGAACCTGGAAGGGTTGGTGGATTGGGAGTTGCTCAAAAAGGGCCTGGAAAAATCCAAAACCACCCAAGAGAAAATCGATCTCATTAAGAGCTTTCTCGCCCTGGCCCCGGAGAGCCTGCGGCTTCGCACTATGCTCCTCAACCTCCTGGAAAAAGCTGAGCGCTATTCCGAGGCGGGTGAGCTGGCTTATGAGCTTCGGCGCAACCCCGCCTCGGATATGGGCGTCCAACGCCTGGTGGGAGAATACCTATTGAGACGCGGCGAAAAAGCCGAGGCCCGCCGGGCGTTCTCTGAGATCGTCGAGTCCGCGCCTTTTGATCCCTGGGCAAGAAAATACCTTGGGCATATCTATTACGCCAACGGCTGGTGTAGAGACGCCTATGAACAATATAAGACCCTGGCATGGCTCATGCCTCATGATAGAAAAGTAGACACCATGTTGGCTCAGGCGTCCGCCTGCACAGGAAGCATTGACGAAGCTCTTCGCCTCTTAGCCGGGGTCTCGGAAACCGCTGAGGCCGGTCCGGGAAGGTCGGGCCCCGCTGCTGTTGCGCGGGTCCTGACATCAATCCTCCTCGCTCGGTTGAAAGCCGAAGCGGCAAAGAAAGATGATAAAGCAGACCTGAAGCTCTTAAAAGGCAGAAGCCGACGACTGGGCGTGTTGACGTGGGCAGGGGAGCTGCTCTTAACGGTGACCTGGAAAAACCGGCAAGCGCCGCTCTTGGTAACAATTATCGAACCGGGTGAAGAAGAAGAGAAACCATTCCCGGTCATCTCTACCGATGCCGGCCTTGTGGCCTTGCGAAGAAAACGCTTGAACCCTGAGAAATATCTAATCACCTTGAGACCGGCCATTAAGGTTCCCAACCGGCAAGCCTCTTACAAAGGAAAAATAGTTCTTCTTTTAAACGAAGCTGAAGAAAAAGAGACACTGATCGAAAAGAGCTTCACCTTCACCCCTGAGAAAGATGCGCTGGCCTTTGAAATAAAGGGAAAAGAGATAACAGAGGTGGAGCCGAAGAAAAAGACACCGGAAAAGAAAGAAGTTGAGGAGGTATATCCCTAAAACAGCCTCGGTGTTTTCCTGACTGTTACTTTGCCCCTTTCTTACTCATGTACTGTTCGCAGACATCTTTCAGCCACACCTCGGTAATGTGCACCATAGGGTCATCAGGGTACCGGGCCGCCGTCTCTTTATAAAACCGCTCAGCACGGCGGCAAGTGAGCGGCCCCGCCTTATCCTTCCAATCCACCAGTCGGATTTTGAGCCAATGCAAAACAGCGTCTCTCCGACACACCCTCTCAAAGCGCTCACCCAATGCCGAAGCCGCCTTCTGACCGGTACGAAACAACTCCCTCGTAAAGCTCTCCTGAGTACGGCAAACTTTTTGTACCTTCTCTATGGCGCCCTTCTTCATCAATCTCCGGATCCGCCTGATGCGATTATGTACACTTCGAAACCGCCACCGATCACGGCAGAGCTTCTCAATGGCGCGGATCCGCTCTTGCGCCTCAGCGTCCTCCGTCTCGGCGTCCTCCGCCTCGGCGCCCTCCCCTCCTTGACTACCTTGAACACCTTGCGACCCTCGGCCCCCCTCTTCTCCTCCCGGTCCCGGTCTCTCTCCTCCCACACGCTTCTCTTTGCGACTTGAGATACTCTTGCATATACGCTCCAACCCAGCCGTATCACCTCGCTCAACCATCGCCTCAAGACTATCTTCCGATTTATCCAATAATTCATCTCGAAATCCTACACACCTCTCCCGGAGCTTCGCTCTCAAACGCTTCACAGACTCATCTTTTGAATCCTTCAGCCTCCCCCAGAGATAATCATCTTCACAAATCTGTGGAATACCGCTACCCGCGGCTATCTCTCCCGAGACCATCTCTGCCAACACCCTCTCCGCTCGATGGATCACAAAGAGATCTTCATAACAACTCATGAACCTCTGACAATCCGAATACCCGATACAACCTGCCAACCCTTCCTTTAATTTCTTCTTATTTTTCAAAACCTCCCTGC
>JAABSF010000270.1 GCA_011390535.1 Deltaproteobacteria bacterium
GTCATGGCTACACTGGCGGAGCTCCAGAGCTGAGCAAATTAATAATTTCTATTTTGGAGGGATTTCTTTGCCGGCTGAAAGGTTATAAAGAGAAAATATCACAAACCTGAATAGAGAGAGTTCACTCTCTGAAGAGGCCTTGTTGTTTTTCGTCTTTTTCGTTTTCGTCTTTTTCGTTTTCCACGGTCTCTCGCTGTTCTTGGGGTTCATCACCTTTTTGGGATTCATCCCGGTTTTGTTTCTCAGCCTGCATTTGTTCCAGACCATCTTCTTCGGTTCCACTATCTTGAACGCCTGGATTTTTTTTGGGAGGCTTCCAGAAGAATCTGTCATATTGTCTCTGATAACGGGTCCACTCCCCCTCTTCGACGTCTTCCAGTTCCTGGTGAAGCCAAGACATCCTCGCATCCAAAATGTCGCCGTAATGTACAGCCCAAGCTTCTGCGGTCTGTGGGCGTTTGGGTGATCCGTGTTCCAGCTCTCCGTGGTGAGACAAGATTATGTGCTTTAAATGAAGACTGAGGTGCTTTGGAAAGTCGGGCTTTGTTCGGATGTACTCTGCGACGGCTTCACACATCATCACCAGGTGACCTAAAAGTCTCCCCTCATCGGTGTAATCAAAGGTCATCTTCTCCAACTCCCAGGTCTTTCCCACGTCGTGAAGGAGCGCCCCGGTGATCATCAGATCTCTGTTCAAAAAACCGGGAAAGAGAGTTTCAAAGTGTCGCCATATAACCTCCATCAAGCCGCAAACCGACAAGGTATGCTCCATTAAACCGCCGCTCCATGCATGGTGGATGGATTTGGCGGCCGACGCCTCGTGGAACCTCTTTGAAAGAGAGCTCCTTTTTAGAAAATGCTTGGTGATATCTTTCAGGTGGGGATCTTCGAGGGACTCTATAATGGAATCCAGCTCGGACTGCATCTTTTCCATTGATCTCTCGGATGAAGGGATGAAAATAGAGAGATCTACACCAGAAGCATCAGCTTTCTTTATATCTTTTGCGTTAAGCTGAAGCCTGTCTTGATAACGGATGACTTGGCCGGTGGCTCTTATCAGATCTCTTGGACTGAAAAGAGAATCCAATTTTTCGGCCATGTTCCAGACCCGGCATTCCAGCTTTCCGGATTTGTCGCCTAGGATGATATTCAAATAAGGACGTCCGTTTCTAGCTACCAGTAAGTTTTTTTGCCATACAAGGTAAACATCATCCACCTTGTCTTTTTCGGATAGTTCTCGGATCCATTGCCGTGGCGCCATTTTACTGCCTCCATGTTGAGAGGTTCTCGGCGTATCACATTCCTGCCCTTTAAAGCAACTTGAATCATGATAACCGCCACAAGGCGGACTTGTAGCCGGTGGTTCCGGATTAAACTCACCGGGGGAAATTTCTGTCTTCGAACGAATTTTTCGATTTATGTAAAAAGATAAGAGAAAAATGGTTGCAAAATCTTTTTTTTGAATCAAAAAAGTGGTGTTCAAGTTTTTTATGCACTTTTAGCGGGAAATATTTGGTGTTTTCTTTTTTGAGGTTTTCCCTGTAGTGAACCAAGGAGGTAGTACATGTCAGTGAAAGGAACCAAGACCGAGAAAAACTTGTTAATCTCATTTGCTGGAGAGTCCCAGGCCAGAAACCGTTATACCTATTTCGCATCAAAGGCGAAAAAGGAAGGATATGTGCAGATATCCGCAATATTCGAAGAAACGGCAAATCAAGAGCGGGAACACGCAAAGAGGTTCTTTTCCTTTCTTGAAGGCGGCGAGCTTGAGATAGAAGCTCCTTTTCCTGCAGGTGTCATCGGAACGACCGCTGAAAATTTGAAGGCCGCGGCGGCCGGGGAAAATCACGAATGGACCACCATGTATCCAGAGTTTGCAAAAGTAGCCAGGGAGGAAGGTTTCGAGAATATAGCCAAATTGTATGAAGCTGTTGTTGTGGCTGAAAAGCAGCACGAGAAGCGCTACCTTGATCTGTTAAAAGAGGTCGAGGAAAAATCAGTTTTCAAAAAAAGTGCTCCTGTGGTGTGGCGTTGCCGTAATTGCGGCTATCTGCATGAAGGGGATGAAGCTCTTGAGGTTTGCCCGGCCTGCGCGCACCCCCGGGCTCACTTCGAGGTGCTTCAAGGGCGGCTGTGATTGTCGGCCTATGCTCTTTGATTAGTCTATAAAGAGAATTAAAAAGAAAGCCCGTGGGGGTGATTTGTTCAATAAATAGAAGGAGGAGATTGTAATGACGAAAAAACTGGAAGTTTACAAGTGCGAAGTGTGTGGAAACATCGTTGAGATGATGCATGGCGGAAAAGGCGATCTCGTGTGTTGTGGAGAGGAGATGAAACTTTTTGATGAAAAAACCGCAGATTCCACTACGGAAAAACATGTCCCTGTGGTTGAAAAGATCGATGGCGGTTTCAAGGTCACGGTTGGCTCTACCCTGCACCCCATGGAGGAGAAACATTATATCGAGTGGATACAGATAATCGCCGACGGGGAAACATATCGTCAGTTTTTGAACCCGGGTGATGCGCCTGAGGCGGTTTTCAAGATTGACGCCGAGAAAGTCACGGCCCGCGAATACTGTAATATCCATGGACTCTGGAAAGCGTGATAAAACCGTTTGCGCGATCCCTGAGTTTGTGTAGAGTCCGTAAAAAACAGAGCCGTTTTAGGGCTGACTCAAAAATAACTTCTGGATTCGGACGCCGATCCATCCCGACCTGCTGCGTTGCTCGTCGGTTGAATACGTCAATGTATTCGCCCTCCTCGCGCCTTGCAGGCCGGGCGCCTCGACGCCCTCGGTCCTGCGATCTTATTTTTGAGTCAGCGCTTAGGTGGCTCTCCGACTTTGGATGATGTTGACCAGTATTACTATAATGGCAAGCACCAACAGGATATGGATAAAGCCTCCCAGCGTATAACTGCTTATCAATCCTAGCAGCCATAAGATTCCCAGTACTATTGCAATTGCCCACAACATTTCATTCTCCTTTTGATTTGTATGTTCGTATTGTTTGCTAAAAACTTTCCTTTCCCTCGTTCACGCATGGTCTGCAGGAACGAGCGAAAGAATGGCACTATTTCTCCACAGCTTTCTTGACGTCCCCGACTTTCTGCTGAACTTTCCCTTCTAAATTTTCGCCTTTTCCCTCGGCTTCCAGGCTGTCATTCCCGACTGCTTTCCCGACGGTCTCCTTGACTTTACCTTTCACCCGGTGCGCCCTGCCTTCTGCTTTGTCTTTTCTACTTGATTTCATGGTGTTTCTCCTGTTTGATTTTGAGTCAGCCCTAAGTCTTGGTGTTGTAAAACAACAAATATGTGTCTTTCTGTCCTCTCTCACCAGCTATGTCCTTTAACCATAGCGGGCGTTGATGATGACCAACATGTCGAGCGGTTTCTCTTTTGCATTGCCGAAGGTGGTAAAGTGGTCACGACTAGTTGTCTGATCTGCACGGTGTTGGGTTTGTCTTTCCTCTGCGTTCTGCATTCTGCGTTCTGCGTTTCCACGATATCTCCTCCTGGGATGCGGGTTGGTGCTCAGATTCTCGTTTTGTTTGTTCCTGCCGACGACGGTAGGGACCAAACCCCGAACATCAACGAGGTCCATCCGCAATTTGAGAATTTGCAAATGTGGGGCCAAACACATAACGCTAGCAATTACTAGGGTTTAGAAGAGCACACGAGTTCAATGGATTGATCATGCAATCAAAATGCAAGGTCATACCTTCGTTTTGATTGAGGTGGAGCATGACTGGATTCCGGCTTTCTTCGGAAAGAGGGAGAGGAGGGTGGAAAGAGGGAGAGGAGGGGAGATGTACAAACACGGAAGGTAACAGGTAGCTTTACATGCCTTTACATCGGACTTTTACTTGATTGCATTGTTAAAAGAGATCATACTCCCCATCCGTGAGTGGAATGTGACTAGAACGTGAATAGAATGCGGACTATAGAGCGGATTATAGAGCGGACTATAGAGCGGATTATAGAGCGGATTATAGAGCGGATTATAGAGCGGATTATAGAGCGGATTATAGAGCGGATTATAGAGCGGATTAGAACGTGAATAGAGTGTTTTGTGTTTTGTTTTTTTTGTGTTTTGTGCCCGAAAAATAAGGGCGCAGGTTTTTGGCAGCTTTCAAAAAATAAGGAGTTTGGATTATGGCTGAGAATACGAAGGCTTTGACTAGAATCGGATCCACGGTTGTTATAGATGGAAATGTGAATTGTGAGGAAGATATTGCCATTGAAGGGGTGATCAAGGGTGGAATCGTTACGACAGCGGACATTTTTGTGGAGGCTAATGGGACGATCGAGGCGCAGGTAGAGACGCGTAACATCGAGATCGAAGGGACTTTGGTAGGGAACGTTTCGGCGACTGAGCGCTTTAATCTTATGCCCGGGGGAAAGATGCTGGGGGATGTTAAAGCGCCCCGTGTTGTGATCTCCGACGGCGCCAAGTTCAAAGGGAATATTGAGATGAAAGAATAGAATAGAATAGATATATAGATATAGAATAGATATACTATGGAAGAATAGTAACTTCGGAGCCGCTTCTCTCAGGTTTTTGCCATGATACCATATTTGTCTTTTGGGCCTTGGTACATAGGTCCGTTTACCATTTATCCTTTTGGAATAATGGTCGGGTTGGCCATTTTGGCGGGCGCGGCTGCTGCACAGAGGCGGGCTGATGCTTTAGGGATCAACCCGAAGCTCTTTTCTGAGGCTGTGATATGGGTTTTGGTGGGTGGTTTCGTGATGGCCCATTGGGTATCTGTATTGCTGTATTTTCCGGAACGGGTGGCGCAAGATCCCCTGGAGTTG
>JAABSF010000271.1 GCA_011390535.1 Deltaproteobacteria bacterium
AAAAAAAAGGTGTGGAGGTAGTCGAGGTTGAAAGAGGCGGAGATGTAACCTATCACGGTCCGGGTCAGATGGTGGCATATCCTATCTTCAGAATTGGTTCCGCTGTGCGGACGCATGTAGAAAACATGGCCCAAGCCGGAGTGCTGACATGCAGCGATTACGGGGTAGCCTCCCGTTGGGACAAAACAAAACCGGGCCTTTGGGTCCACGAGAGAAAGATCGCTGCCATAGGGGTGCATGTCCACAAAGGGGTGAGCATTCACGGCATGGCTCTTAATGTATCGGGTCTCCTTAAGGGTTTTCAATGGATCGTACCGTGTGGACTTCACGACACAACCATAACCTCTCTGGAGCGGGAAGCGGAGACCAAACATCCCCCTGAAATGAAACAAGTCATGGAACTGTTCATGAAGCATCTCGCCGAAACCATCAAGAGTCCACCTTTCACTTTTTTGCCTCAGCTTGAACTTTTTTCATACCTGGAAGAAAACAATCCTTCAGAAACCACATAGTGCACTGTTTTCTCTCCACTAGATGACATGGCCTCATTATTGCAGGCATATTACTAATGCAAATGAACATAGCGGGCCTCCTCAGAGAGCCCGGCCGATTCAGATCAGGAGTATCAGGTGAAAAAACCACCATCAAACAATCGAAACCACTGCACCAGTGAGCCGGGTCCGAAAACAAAAAGGCAACAAGGGTTTTCCCTTGTGATCGTTTTTCTATTACTGGCCATGATGGCGGCAGCCGCCATGGCGGTTCTCTTGAGTGCACGTTCGGACATCCGGGTTTCAGGCCATGATCGCCTCAATTCGGTTGCTTTTTACTCTGCGGAAGCCGGTCTCAGCTATGCAAAGCAGTACATGCTGCCTAGATGGAACAGCACCAGTTTCTGGACCCCAATCCTCCAAGACACTCAGGCCACAACAGGCATAAACCAGAATTATAAATTCGGAGGCACTGCAGGGCTCCCGCTGATCGAAGCAGACTACACCTTCCGCTTCTCAAACAACCCCGATGATCCCAGCGGACAGCTCGACACCGACTCAGATGGACGTGTGATCATTATTTCAACGGGGAGAGCGCTTGACTCCACCAAGACCCGAACCATGGCCACGGTGACCTTGCAGATGGAAGTTGAGTGGCAGGTCTCCGCCTCCGGATCAGCCGATTATCAAGCACAATCAAACCAAGATGTGACGGGCGCAGCCCAGGGCGGCATGGACACCGCGCCGGTGGACATGTCCAGCTCACAGCAGCTATAGGAGTGTGGGATGAAAGGGTACATGGATATGAAAAACAACAGAAACTCTTCACGGTATAAACTAAAAAGAAGAGCCACAAACAAACACAAGCTTGTTTTTACAATTTCGCTGTGGTTTGCGGCTGTTGTTCTCTCAAGCTCGTCTCCCGCCCATGCCGTCGGAAAATATGAGCGGGGCAGAACCCTCTATGCACGCCGCTGCGGCCCCTGTTTCAGCAAGGGGTATAAGTGGGCACCCACCTCCGCAGAGAAATCCACCCCCAGAAAGAAGTGGGATCTCACAAAGATGGCGCGAAAGTGGTCTCCCGGTCGTGTTTGTACATGGCTGAGAAAACCGGAAAAGAAGATTCGCTCTGGTTGCACCCCGGGACGAATCTCCTACCGAGAGCGGCTGACGATTCTTTATTATCTGAGCCGCCGCCTAGAGGGTAACATCAGAAAGCCGGTCTTCAGGAAAATCACCCCCACCAGAGCACGCAACCTGAGGCTTCGCAAGCGAACACCCGGACTGCGCAAGAAAGCTATCCAGCGAAAGAAGAACAGAAATCAGCTACTGAAGATGCGGAGCCGTTCCCGAAAGGATCCGCGATGGACAGGCTCCCTGAAGCCTTCCTCGGACAAGGCCGCCCGAAAAAATCGCCTCAGAAAAGCCAAGAGCACCGGCAAAGAGGATAAACAAAAAGCTGAAGAGCCAAAGGAGAGGTGAGGACGATGAAATTTGGAATAAAATCATTTTGTTCGGCCTTATCTTTAACCTTAATAACACTGTTGTGCTTCATCTCTTCCGCCAAAGCAGACAACCCATACTGTTATAACCACCTGGATAAAAACACCTACTCGGGCGGGTTTTCCGAATCGGATTTTTCATCCAACACCGACGTAAAAATAGAAAACGGGCAACTCACTCTGGAAACAGATGACAAGGAGTTAGTGGGGACCAACTATATCAAGACCCGTACCCAACAGGATCTCAAGGTCTATTATTTGTACGAATCCGCAGGTGCGAGCCACACCTTGGGATGGTTTGTCTTTGATGACAATGTAAAAAAATACCTATACGAAGATGGATGGAATCACCTGGATACAAAATGTACAAAAGACGATGACTGTGACGACCCTGATATGGTGTGTGCAGGTTTTTCCACCGGTTGCGCTCACAGCGTTTGTAATGAAGGTGGGCCTCTACAAGATGGCTGCATCCCTTGTGTGACAGGCATTTGCGAAGTAGATCCCTTCTGCTGCAGTCATAAATGGGACCATATCTGCGTAGCTCAAGTGCTCTCGGTCTGTGGCGCTTTCTGTCCATTAGACACTGACAAATATTGCTCTTACAGGGCGTACAGCCTGCGGGACGACGGTACAGGTGGAGGGAAAGCCAAAAATAAAGTCTTTGATTGGTTTGAAGATTTATACGAATCATCTTGTCCAACATGCACCCCACACCTACTTACCAGTCCATACTCCGACGGTGGGACGTACAAAAGTATCCCGAATTTATTGGAGAAATTTGCCAAAGAAGGCGGCGGGTGGACTTTTCTGCTCTGCGACGATGACACGGATCTGAACACCGGCGGGGGGAGCAGCCCAAGGCTCCCGCCAGTGGCGGATCAATCAACTTCATTTGACGGGATCCCCGACTATGATGTAAATGAAGACGGCAAGATCGATATCAACGACCGCCTCGTAGAGCTTGGGACTTTCGATGCAGGCACAGAGTTGGTATTTTTGACCAACGTCTATTATGATCAATGGGTTAGGAAAGGATCAGTTGGAATAGAAGGAAAGTATAGCTGTAAATGGGTAAATCAGTGTCCCGACGGATGCAGCGAGACAATGTGCAATCTTTGCGGAGAGCTCTGTTCGTCGAACCCATGGTGGGTGTGCTGCACCTCCGGCTGTTATGAGTACCCCTGCCACAAATGCAAGAGGAGCTGGCAATATATCTGCGACTACGAAGAAGACACAAGCTCCATAAAAAGCAAAATCGTTCCCTTCTTTTCCAAGCGAACCCTCAACCCGGATTACAAACCTGCAGCGGAATTTACCTGCAGCCACGACCCTTGCCAGACCGGCGTTGCCCTCACCAACTCCTGTAATAATTGTGTGGGCACCATTTGCGCCATCGACCCCTACTGCTGCAACACATGGTGGGACAGCACCTGTGTTTCTCGAGTGGGGAGCAACTGCGGTATCTCTTGCCCACACACCTGGCACACCGGCTATGAATACATAGAACGAGACATCGGCTGCGGATATCCAGGATGGTGCAGTGGTTATCAAGGATGGCTGGACAGCGCAACATTGAACCGCCTGAAAAATGATTTCGGGCTGACCATGCCCCATGAAACACGACGCATCAATGTAAGAATAAACGGAAAAATGAACCATATGTTCCTGGGCGCGCCGACGACTGATCCAACTTGGTGGCTCTTGGGTTTCGAGGACCTCTATGACGGAGGAGACAAAGATTATAACGACGTGGTGTTTCTTGTTTGGCGGACAAACTCAGGTGAAGTCGTCTCGGAGATGATCGCCGAAGAGATACCACCAGAGTCTCTCGAAGACACCACGGTAACGAAGATCAAGATTACCAAAAAAGACGTAATCCCCATCCCGCCGTGTTCCAGCAACCCGGAAGAGGCGCGAATCGACTACTATGTCTCAGTAAGTGAAGACGCCAACGGGAAACCCATATGGATCAAGGTTGAGTTCCCTGCGGATTCCCCCGACGAGGTGACAATCGACCTTCAAGAGATGGGTCACACGGGGTCGACCCTTCGTTGGAAGGCGGTTATCATCAGCTCCAATCATAAGTGCCAACCTTATGTCGAGAGCATCGATGTAGGCTATGAAGCTCTAAAACACGGAGAATATGTCTTTACGAGCCCACTGCCCCTTGCAAATGTGATGTACCGGGGTGCAACTGAAACCCCACATAAGAGCTGGACTGTAACAGGAAATGATCGCTCTAATCGAGGCCGGTTCAAGGTCTACGAGCTATACTCACCAAATAACCCCGAAAACGAAACCATGCTTCAAATCTGGGACGCAGGAGAAATCCTGGCTAGCCGGAACCCGGATGATCGCAGCATTTATACAAACAAAGACGGTGGGCTCTTAGAGTTCAAGACAGGCGCGGATGCGTGGCTCTTTTCGAGGGTGCTTA
>JAABSF010000272.1 GCA_011390535.1 Deltaproteobacteria bacterium
GGGAGATCGAGCTAAGAAACATAACGGTAAACCTGTCTACGATTTCAACGTTGATTCCAGCAGCGACGACGATGACGCCCGGTGGATCATCGACTGGACGAGAGGTTGGGAGACGCCCAAAACAGAGCAGAGAGCTTGGAAGCTGGGAGCAATCAACAGCTCGACAGGAGCTATCGTGCATGTGCCTGGTGAGCCGAAATGGCTGGAAAGAGAGGGGATCGACGCGGCCATAAAAACCTCTTACAGGTCGTGGGCTCAAGATCCGGCGAGAGCGGAGAGACGAACCATTGCAGTAGTTGGGTCGCAAAGCGGCATGATCCATGCGTTCGACGCCGGCGCGTTTC
>JAABSF010000273.1 GCA_011390535.1 Deltaproteobacteria bacterium
CGAGCTGACACAATTTGAACTTCTTCCCAAACTATAGAAAAAAGCTCTTTAAGAACGGATCGCTTCAACCTCCCCTTCGCTTAGAAACTTACAGCCGCCGCGCCAAAGCTACAGCAGCCTGTCCCAAAGAAACTCCTCCATCATTCGGCGGATAAGCGCGGGGCAAATACACTTCGAGCCCCCTATTTTTACAGATCCTCTCCACCATATCGGCCAAACGCACATTTTGAAAACAACCACCTGAAAGAACAATTGTATCACAGGATTCTTTTTCAAAAATCTCGCGCAGAACCTCTCCACAAGCCCACCCTGCTGTGTCAATAAACTTCGCCGCCAAAATATCCACAGAAACACCGCGGGCTTTTTGTTCGAATAAAGCAAAAAGCGCAGGTAAAAGATCCAGCTCCCCACGACTGAAATGAAAAGGCAGAAGCCCTTCTTTCTTTGTCTGTGGCACGTTCTTACAGAGTGCTTCCAATTCTATAGCCGCTTGGGCTTCATAAGTGATCTCGTCTGTCACTTGAGGGTCAAAATCCAAGATCGCAGCCGCCGCATCAAAGAGTCGCCCCGCCCCTCCGCTAAGAGGACACCTCACACCTCTTTCCAACATTGTCCACAAAAGATCTTTGTCTTTTAAGGGTTGCCGATCAATCCAGTCAACTTCTTTAGCCCTGGGATCTATGCCCAGCTCATGAAAAACAGAGGTGGCTAACCGCCAAGGATGCTTAGTCGCACCATCTCCGCCCGGCAGCGGCACAGGCCTTGTGTGCGCAACTCTTCTAAAATCCAAGTAGCCTCCCACAAAAAACTCTCCTCCCCATGTTGTTCCGTCTCTACCGAATCCGGTTCCATCCCACAGAGCAGCCAGGACCTCTCGCTCCGGCTCAAAATCATGCTCAATCATCACCGCCGCCATATGGGCGTGATGATGTTGAACCCTGTACAAAGGAAGATGCCCAAATTCATCTTTCGCATAACGAGTCGAAAAATATTGTGGGTGCTCATCACAGACCACACCACACGGCTCCACACCCAATAAATTTATCATTCTTTCAATAGAAGACTTAAAAGCTTGCACTGCTGAAACATTTGTCAAATCCCCTAAATGTTGCGAGCATACAAGCTGACCCTTTCTGGTGACAGTCACAGTGTTTTTAAGCTCCGGCCCCAAAGCAATAAGGCTCTGTTCAACCGGAAATCTCTTAGGTGTCAAAGGTAAAGGAGCATACCCTCTAGCTCGGCGAAGCAACTTTTCGCCATCACGACTCCAGCGAACTACCGAATCATCACAGGTATTGTAAATATCTCGATCATGAAGCAAAAAACCATCTGCAATGGACTGAAGACGAGAAATCGCAGCCTCATTCTCATAAGCTAAAGGCTCAGAAGACGGGTTGCCTGAAGTCATCACAAGCACTGAAGGAGAATGATCAAAAAGCAAATAATGGAGAGGCGTATACGGAAGCATCACCCCAAACTCAGCAACTCCGGGAGCTACCGATGCTGCGATCCCGGCAGCCTTGTTTTTACCGGATAGTACTATTGGCCGAGGGGTTGATTTGAGCAACTCCTCTTCTTCAGAGTTGAGATCTACAATCTTTTTGGCCGCCTCAATATCTTTTACCATCAAGGCCAATGGCTTATCTTCTCTCCACTTTCTTTCACGGAGCCGCCGCACAGCAGTATCTTTGCGGGCATCAACCGCCAAATGAAACCCGCCTAACCCCTTAATACACAAAATTTTTTCTTGTCGAAGCCAGGATCCCGCCACCTGCAAAGGATCATTCACATTTAATTTGATCCCTTTCTCGTCAGTGATCCACACTTTAGGGCCACAGCTTGGGCAAGCCACCGGCTGTGCGTGAAAGCGTCGATCCATAGGATCCTTATACTCGCTCTCACAGTCAGCACACATTGGGAACGAAGCCATCGTCGTGAAAGGGCGATCATAAGGAACTTTTTTTATAATTGAAAACCGAGGACCGCAGTTAGTACAGTTGATAAAAGGATAAAGATATCTACGATCCTTGGGATCGTACATTTCACGAAGGCAATCGGGGCAAACATTGGCATCAGGAGTAACAAAAGCAAGGGTATCATTTCCGGCACGGCTTGTTCGTATCTCAAAAGGCTCTTTTGGAATCAGAGGAGATAATGTGGTTTTTTGGACATTATTTATATTAGCCAAAGGAGGCAGCTCGTCATAAAAAGCCTCTTCAAAACAACACAAAGCATGATCATCACCCTGGATCTCAATCTCCGCACCCCTTGAATCATTTGCAACAAAACCCGCCAACCCATAACGCAACGCCAATCTATATACAAAAGGGCGAAAACCAATCCCCTGCACCGTACCCTCAACAAGAAACCGCTTTCTTTTCGTCATCACTTCCAGCGTCTTCGAATCCACTCGCACCACTCATCCATTCCTTCTCCACTTTTAGATGAGAGCGCGAACACAACCAGATCAGGATTAACAGCTTTAGCCAATTTGCTGCATTTATCGAGAGAAAAATCAACATGCGGAAGCAGATCGGTCTTTGTAATAACCATCGCCTCCGCGTTATGAAAAGCAACAGGATATTTAGCCGGTTTATCATCACCTTCCGTCACGCTCAACAAAACCACCGTTGCCTCTTCTCCCAAATCAAATGACGCAGGACATACCAAATTTCCAACATTTTCAATAAAAACCAAGCTGCCCTCCTGAAGGTCTAAATGCTGATAAGCATGTCCCACCATATGAGCATCAAGATGACACGCATTTTCAGTGTTTATCTGATGCACCGGCACCCCGGTTTTTCGAATCCTTTCTGCATCGTTATCTGTTTGCAGATCACCTTCTACAACAGCTATAGGTCCATCCCCCTTAAGCCGTAGCAGAGTCGCAGTCAAAAGAGATGTCTTTCCGGAACCGGGCGAACTTATCATATTAATAGCACCCGCATCTCTGTCTTTGAGATATTTCCGATTCTGGTCTGCGTAGGCGTTATTTTTCGCCATTACATCCTGTTGTACCCTTATCTCTCGTACATTGGCATCCCCATCATGGTGATGGTGATGATGTTCATTATCTGTTTGTCCATTCGATGGCAGACCACAACCACAGGTATCACACATTTATAACTCCTTAACGCTCCTAATCACGAGAACCCATGTCAGCTACTCAACTTCCAAAGAGATTACCTTCAACTCCCCGCCGGACAACAACTCTACAGGGAAAAAACCACAATCCGGACACACGAGCACAAACTCCTCCATATCAAAATCGCCGCCACACGATGCGCAGTGTGCATTAGCCGGAACAACATCGATTTTAAGCGTCGCCCCTTCGCAGGGTGTCTTTTCACAAGCTATGGGAAAACAGAACTCCAAAGATTCCCTTACGACCCCGGATAACAAACCCAAGCTCAAGGTTATAGATATGACTCTTTCAGCTTCGGCTTCTTTTACCTTTTCAGAGGCCAAATCCACAATTGACTGTGCAATAGATAGCTCATGCATAACAACGTCTATATGGTCGAACAAACTACAATACGCAAGGATGAATTTGAAATCATCATACAAAAACCTAAAACAACCAATAATATGACATAAAAGTCAGTCTTTGACACCAGATCTATAAAGGCCAAACACTCAAAATGTATTTAGGTCCTGTTTGATTATGTTTGCGCCAAATACAAGATCGCAACAATCAGGCAGCAGGTTATTCACCTTTACAAGGAATCATTCATAAAAAAACCGAATTCGTCCACCAAATAGAGAATCAAAAACAAGGCAATGAATTAACCAATACACCCTAACAGATCCCTTCAAATCCTTCCTGATGTCAGATGGCATGCACTTTGCAGCTTTAGTTTTCATAGAGGATAAAAAAAATGAAACACAAAAATCTAATAATCATAACTATATACTTCATAACACAACTTCAGATATTTGGTTGTTCTCATTCAATGGCAGAAGGGATCATAGAAGAAGTTTATCCCACTCCGGACAGTTCGGGAGTAGATACATTTACCGAAATTACAGTAAGGGTTAATCTGCCACTTGATTCATCCTCTTTTCAAAAATCCCCTCCCCTCACTGTGACCACGGAAAAAGGAGATACTATTCAAGGTGATATTTCGCTAAACCAATCCGGGACTCAAATAACCTTCATACCACATGAAGAGCTCTCCTCAGGCGAGGTCTTCTTTGTATGCCTTAGTCATTCGCTTAAAACCGTCAATGGCGGTTCTATTTACACATATAAAATCGACCCGGATCTTGAGCATGTAGAACCTTTAGAAAGCCGTTGTTATAGCTTCTCCACAAAACCAGATCTAGTTGTAAGGGGAGCATTTTCTCTAAGCTCTCAAAAGGAAATAAGAGTATATTTCTCAAGGGATCTGGACCTGGAAAGCTTCACAGAAAGCGACATAACTTACAAACAGAATCAAAATACCGATACAGTCACGATGCGATACAGCCCAACAAAAAAAATGTTACTTTTGTATCCACAAGGTGGTGCAAGATTGGATCAACCGCTAACACTCACCATACCCGGATCAATATCTACTCCTGACGGCGTTCATCTGGACGAACAAGAACTGGAGATTCTCATATCCCCTATTGAAGAGTAGTCTTCTAACATGAGATAATAGAAACCAGATATCAAGAGTGGACTAATCTATGTGGCCACCCAAGGATAATCAGATCTAAAGAGCCGCAACGCAGCAGACGGGCCATGGTCAAGGCCCCTTCCTTCCGATGGGAGGAATGCAGCTATAGGTTCTAGA
>JAABSF010000274.1 GCA_011390535.1 Deltaproteobacteria bacterium
GAAGCTCTCGAAACTCTCTGCACCACGGCTCTCATGAAACACTCCTATAAAACTTCTCTCATATATGAACAAAAAAATCCAATCGCTCGAGAGTAAATACGGGATGAGGGGCCACGTCAAATAGAGCTTTCGTCGTTTGGATCCTTCATCGCTTGGAGATCTCATCGGTCTCCGGATCCTCTTTATTCTTAACCTTTTCTTGGATGTGTTGGTCTCCGACAATCGTTTATTTGCCGAAGGCGGATTCATGATTATTTTAGGCTCATGAGTTCAAATTTTGTTTATGACGGTGAGCGGGTAAATGACTCACCCAGGGTGACATTTCTAATCGATGGGGAAGACTATTTCTACGCTGTCCGGGAAGCGATAAAGCTGGCAGAGAGATCAGTTTTGATTCTTGGGTGGGATATAGACAGCAGAATGCGATTGCTCAGGGGTGAGGAGCACAAAAGTAGCCGAGAAACTCAAAGAAAAAAAGGAAAAGAAAAAAAGAAAAAAAGAAAGGAAGAAAGAAAAAGGGAGCACAAAAACGGATGGAAGAATATTGAAAACATTGAAGTAGCCGATGATGGGCTCCCTATCCAGCTATACCCTTTCTTGCGAGAGATCGCCCGAATCAAACCAAACCTGGAAGTGCATGTGTTGATCTGGGATTTTTCCATGATCTACGCAATGGAGCGGGAGTGGTTGCCGCTCTTCAAGCTGGACTGGAGGAAGGATAAACGCCTGCACTTTCACATGGATGACGCCCACCCCATGGGAGCTTCCCAACACCAAAAAGTGGTGGTCGTAGATGATTCCATAGCGTTTGCAGGGGGCATGGATCTTACCAAGAGGCGCTGGGACAGCTCAAAACACATCGCCTGGGACAAACGCCGGACCGATCCGGACGGAGAACCGTATGGGCCTTTCCATGACACTCAAATGATGGTCTCGGGAGAAACTGCGAGGGCGCTGGGTGATCTTGCTAGGTGGCGCTGGAAAAGGGCCACAGGCAAGGTTATTTTGCCAAAATCCGAAGTGCGGAATGATCTCTGGCCCGAAACGGTCCGTGTGGATCTGGAAAATGTAAAGGTGCGAATTTCTCTCACCCTACCTGCTTATAAAGATGACCAAGAGCTTCGCGAGGTGGAGAGCCTGTTTGTCGATTCCATTTTGTCGGCGAAAAAGTATATCTACATAGAAAATCAATACCTCTCCTCCAAGAAAATAGGTGACGCGCTAAAAAAACGTATCACCGAAGAAGACGCGCCGGAAATTTTGGTGATTATGCCCAGAAAAGCAAGCGGGTGGATAGAACAGACTACCATGGACGTTGTCCGGGCACGGCTCCTACGGGAGCTCTTTGATGTGGACAAGAATAAAAAACTGAGTGTCTACTATCCGGTTACGTCAGAGACAGAACCTGAGAAAATCGAGGAAGAGACTCATAAAGAGGCTGACGAAAAAAGTGACAAAGAAAATGACAAAGAAAATGAAGGAGAGATTGAGAGCCAGGAGGTGTATGTCCACTCCAAGCTTATGATCATTGATGATCACTTTGTTCGCATCGGCTCGGCCAACATGAGCAACCGCTCCATGGGGTTGGACAGCGAATGCGATCTATCTGTGGAGCTGCTTTTGGGCGATGACTCCATCTCCAAACAAAACATAGAAGATTCGTCCCGAAACGCAGTGCCGGCGCTGCGCGACAAGCTGCTCTGCGAGCACCTAAAGATATCGAGAGATGTTCTGTCGGAAAAAATCGACTCTCTGGGTTCCGTGGGCAAGGCTGTTAAAAGCTTGGCTCCGTCGGGCAACTTAAGAGAGCTGGATTGGGAGGTCTCGGCTGAGCTTGAGCGTCAAGTCCCTGAGACCGCCATCATAGACCCTGAGCAACCAATCAAACCCGAAAAGCTCATCGAACTGTTTGTCCCGCCTGAAACAGAAAAAATCACTCATAAGAGAGCCTGGCAGTTTTTACTGCTGCTTCTGGCGCTGGCTGGGTTGTCCATCGCGTGGCGGTGGTCACCGCTGCGGGAGATCGCAAACGTGGACGAACTGACCAAGTGGCTCAAGACGTTTGCCTCACTTCCAGGCTCAGAGGCTTTGGTGCTATTATTTTTCTCCGTAGGGGCGGTTATCGGTATCCCCGTGACTGTGCTTATCGGCGCAACCGCCGTTGCATACCACCCGCTGCCGGCCTTCGGCCTGTCTTTTGTAGCGACTATAACTGCGGCTACAGCCGCCTTTGCGCTGGGTTCATTTTTGGGCCGCGCTACAATTCGCAGATTATCCGGCTCACACCTGAACAAGCTAAGCCGTAAGCTCGCAAATCGAGGCATATTGACGGTGGCTACTTTCAGGGTTATCCCCGTAGCACCATTTTCCATATTCAATGTCGTGGCCGGGGCATCTCATGTCAGGTTCAGCGATTATTTTTGGGGAACGGTGCTGGGGATGACACCCGGACTTTTGGCCATGTCGTTTTTTATCGGCAGCTTACTCGACGCCATACGTGAACCGACGCCGTTGAGGATCGGCATTGTGCTGGGTGTTTTTCTTGTTATTTTTCTGGCGGTTTTTTTATTCAGCCGTTACATAAGCGAAAAGAAACAGTCTGCAAAGAGACAACACAAAGCCCGGGAGTGAGTCTTTGTTGGATTTGAAGCCCATCTAAAAAATCGAGGGTTCCAAATCATCGAGGGTTCCAAAACATCTGGATTTCAAAATCATCGAGGTCATCGAGGTTATCGAGGTTATCGAGGTTTCAAAAGGCCGAAACGAATGGAAGTATCTATAGGCACATACAACATCCACAGGTGTGTCGGCACAGATGGTCGTAAAGACATAGAACGCATTTTGTGCGTACTGCGTGAAATGAATGCCGACATAATCGCCTTGCAGGAAGTAGAAACCAGGCTAGGTGGAAGAGACAATGAAGATCAGGCCACCTATTTGGGAGAAAAGTTAAACATGGAGGTGATCAGCGGCCCTACATTGCGAAATGCCGACGAGCACTACGGAAACGCGCTGCTGGTTAAACACTCCATCGATACAGAGACACACCATGACATAAGCCTCCCGGGCCGGGAACCCCGCGCAACCATAGATGTAACCCTGGATGTGGATAACGGCCGTTTTTTAAGAGTTTTAAACACTCACCTCGGGCTGAAAAGAAAAGAACGGCGCCAACAAATCGACAAACTGATAAGCTTTCTGAAAAGCACGCCCGAAAAGCCGCTGGTGCTTGCAGGGGACTTTAACAGTTGGCTGCCTTTTTTCGGAACCATAAAAAAACTGGACAAAGTGTTGGGGGACTCACCTCTTAGCACTTTTCCATACCTGCGCACTTACCCTTCTTTTTTTCCTTTGCTGGCACTTGACAGAATGTGGATCTCTCCACCAAAAATCACTACGAAAAAGTGGGTCCACAAAACGCACCTCTCACGAAAGGCCTCCGACCATCTGCCGATGATAGCAACTCTGAGCCTTTAGGGCTGACTCAAAAATAACTTTTGGATTCGGATGGTGATCCACCCTGACCTGCTACCCGGCCGCCATATTAAAAAAACCAAAAAGACGCAAAAAGACGCAAAGAGAAAAGCTCGTATCCTTCTCTCATTGTCATCGTAGGAAGGGAATGTTAAATTGTTTCTTTACAGGTTCATCCTTTCGTGTTTTTTAGCGTGACCTGTTCATTAGATATCTTGCACTGAGGCCCAACTCGAAAAGGTTTTGATAGGGCCACCCCGGTTTGGAGACGTATGAGTCACCGAGATCCCTTTACACCAGCCCACGGCAAAGTTCCGGCAAAAGGAAACAGCAGGCGTAATGCACAAAACGCCCCTCGCCTTCCATCTCCTGCCGGCCGGCAAAATGCCAAAGGGTTGCCCGTGCCTCCCAGAAGAAAAAAGCGAAGACGTCCCAAAAGGCACGATGAACCCAACTCTGAAGCGATGAAGAATAGGCCGGTGGCGGCAGCTGGTGAAGTGACGGCTAAAGAGTCTGTGTCCGACGACAGGCTCCCGGAAGACAGCCTCGGCGGCGTTCATCCACCACCACCACCTCCACCACCAGCTCCCCACTTAAAAAAAAGTGCCCTCGACCGCACGACAAGGATTCAAGTTCCCCGGAATGATTTGGTTAATACATCTTCCATGGGGAAAGCAGCCGGCAAAAGCACCGATAAACTGAGGAAACTCTTTCCTTGGATTTTGGCTTTCGGAGTTATCCTAGTAATAACGGTAATCACCGTTGGGATTATTTTTCAAAAAAAAACATCCCAAAAGAGGCGCGAAAAAGAGGTAAAGAGCAGGATCCGGTCGGTGAAACTCAAATACAAACTACGAGAGAGGAACCTGCGACTCCCTCCGGGGAAATGCACGCATAATATGGTGTGGGTCTCCCAAGGCACGGAATCAAAAGGTTTCTGCATTGATGTCTATGAGTTTCCCTCTACCAAAGGCGTCTTGCCTACAACCGTCTCAGACATAGTTGAAGCAAAGAAGCTCTGCAAAAGTGTGGGCAAACGTGTGTGCACGAAGAAAGAGTGGCAGCGCGCATGCAGCGGCTCTCAAGACTTGTTATATCCTTACGGCAACGAATACCATCCTGCCAAATGCGTCACCAAGCCCCGAAAAGACGAAGCACCTCCCGTACAGCCCAGCGGTTTCTGGGGAGAGTGCCGAACCGCATCGGGCATTTATGATATGAGCGGTAATATGGCGGAGTGGGTTTTGGGCGGTACTTTGATGGGCGGAAGCGGCGCAATGAACGAAAAAGACG
>JAABSF010000275.1 GCA_011390535.1 Deltaproteobacteria bacterium
CTGTGTCCCTATTATCAAACCTTTGTTTGTTGAAAATGGCCAGAGGGAGATTTAGCTCCTGAGCGAAAAAACGGGCCCTCTTCATTCCTCCGATGTCTGGGGAGAGAATACAACAATCGCTGAGGTCTTTGGCTTTGAGATAAGGGAGCAACACAGAGCTTGCATAAAACTGATCATATCTACACCTGAAAAACCCGGTGATCTGGTCTGCATGAAGATCCATCGTGATTATACGATTTGTTCCTGCTCTCACCAACAAATCGGCTACGAGACGGGCGGTCACTGAGATTCTCGGCTGATCTTTTTTGTCGGAGCGCACATAAGGGTAATAGGGCATAATGGCGGTGATTCTTTCGCACGACGCATATTTTGCGGCGTCTATGAGCATCAGCAATTCCATTAAATGATCGTTTACCGGCATAGCAGAAGTCTGGATGATGAAAACATCATGGTTACGAATGCATTCCTTTATTTTTACAAAGGTATTGTCGTTTTTAAACTTGAAACAATCCACATCTGTGAGCCTAATGCCCAGGTTTTCTGCTATTCTTTTCGCCAGCTTGGGATGAGAAGAGCCTGCAATGATGGAGATTCTTGACATGAATGACACCTCATATTTCTTAGAATTTTTGCTGCGGTGAGATTACATTTACTCATCCCGTTCGGCAAGAGATATGAGAGACCTTTTCCTCAAAAAGAAAAAAAGATTGGAAAAAAACGGGCGACTTAGGCTCGCGGTTTTGTTCAAGGCTTTGATGGTCAAGCTCATCGCGTTATGGGTTGAAATTCCCTTATGTTCTCAAACAAAACTTTTCCAGTCTTGCAGAAATCTTCAGGACATGTAAAAGTAAAGAAGAGCTTGAATCACTGCTGTGAGAATTGTTGTATCAAAGGATTTAATGGAGATTTTGTTAATAAGGTCGCCTGCGTTGATTCGCGAGAGTGTTTTTTTCGCTACACTTGGTTTTGTGGGCGGCGGAGAACCCAATAATATTCGGAGGCTTATTAGATGAGCATTGTGTTACGTAGAGTGTTTTGTTTTTTTGTTTTATTAGGTCTTCCGGGGTTGCTTGTCGGAAGTGAGTGTTACGCTGACGGGTTTGGGGATAAAAGAGATGAACAGGTACAGATAAATCATGAATTGGTTACAGGAGCGCCTCATAGTGTTTTCGGTTCAGTGCTTGAAGGGGATTTCGAGGCTGCCTATTTTCCAGGCGTTTTAGTACCTACATTGTACAGTTTGGGGGCGGGTAGTATTGAAAGAAGGCACATGACCCCCAGTCTAGGTGGTGAAGAGCAACCCGCCTTGGACTTAAATGATGAGCTGGATGGTTTGACGGAGACAGCTATTATCGCCGCGTCCTACGAAATGGGGTTCAGGCCGATAATCAACGGTCAGTTGGATACCAGTCAGGAGCATATGGGTGTTGTGGCGCTTTACAATACTCAGGGGGCAATGTGTACCGGTACACTGATATCCCGAAAGGTTGTATTGACGGCGGCACACTGTGTCCAGGGTTTTTCTATCAGCACACTTAATGTGATTTTTGGAACCGATATTTCAAGTGGGACTGCAACATGGGTGGGGGTCTCAGATTCTGAGGTGCATCCTAACTACAATCCCGGAGGAGATTATGAAGCACCTGATCATGATATCGCTTTGTTGAGACTAAACCAAGACGCGCCTTCCGATATTTCTTCGATTCCATATCTGCCGGAAGCCTACTCTCTTACCTCATCGGACGTGGGGTCTCCTTTAACCTACGTAGGGTTCGGTACCACCGGAGGGGGCGGTCAGAATACAAGAAAATACTATTTCGATGGAACATTGGGTGTGGTTTGTGATGGCCCTAGTCAATGTAGTTACGGTGGAGCGGTGGTGGCTCCATACTGTATCGCCTACAGCAACCAATACGGCGGACCTTGCAGTGGTGACAGTGGAGGTCCTGCGCTGACGGATCATGGCGGGATAGAATATGTCGCAGGCGTAACATCTTATGGCGATCAGAATTGTGAGTATTACGGCGTGAGCACTAAAGTGGATCGATTCCAGGATTTCATCGAAGATTTTATAGGCAACATTGTGCCTGAGGTTTGCCACAACGGAGTTGATGACAGCGGAAACGGGCTGGTGGATTGTCAAGACCCGGAGTGTGCTTCTTCTCGTTTTTGCAGCGGTTTGGAGTCATGTCAGGAGTCAGTGCCCATTTTTTGCGATGACACCACGGTGGGGAGCACTACAGGTGGCTCACAGCGGTTCATCGAATACTCTTGTGGCGGGAGTACCCGATTTATAGGGCCGGAGAACGCTTATCAGATTTCGGCTACCATGGGGACAAAAGTTACAGCTACTCTGACGCCGACAAGTGGAACGGACCTGGACCTCTTTATTTTGGAAAAGCTGGATAACAGTTGTGATCCGGACGGTTGTATAGGGGTCAGCACAAACAACGGTGAAACTCAAGACTCTGTAACCGTCACCTTATCAACGGGTTCTTTCATAGTTGTCGACTCCATGAGTGAAGAGGGGGGCTCTTATCAGTTGAGCTTGCGATGTGGAGAGGATCTTTCGGAGATATGTGACAGTGGAATAGATGAAGATGGTGATGGGCTCACGGATTGCGAAGATCCTGACTGCAGCTCTTTTTGGGCATGTACTTCCAACGGAGAATATGAACTTTGCAACAGCGGATTGGATGATGACGGAGACGGGCTGACGGATTGCGAAGATCCCGATTGTCAGCGTTCTAAGTTTTGCTCAGATGACGGCGGTGGCGACGGATGTGACTGCAACACGGTGAAGGGCGGCAAGACTACACCTTGGGGCGGCTTGTTGTTTCTGTTCATGGGGGTGTTCGGTTTAATATTGAAACGTCGGAGGGGCTAAAACCTAAAGCTCCCTCTGTTTCACCTTCTCCTTTTCTCGTCTCTCCTCAGTCATAGCCTTTTAGAATCGTGCCTTAAAATCCGGAAAGTGTGACATTCTTGTCATTATTATGGGGGGTTTAAGATTTCGACATGGGAGATCCTCTGGTTATTGGAGGGTTCACCCTGAGATATTGGGCACGTGACTTGCAGACGTTGTTAATTGTTGTTAGGTGCGCTCGGTAATTTAGAGGGTTGAACCAGATTCCTGTGTCGAACATTGAGTAACTGATGAAACGCGGGGAAAGGAGTTGTCATGTTTAAAAATCATAAACTTGTAATCCTGGTGGGATTGGTGCTGCTGATTCCTGTTCTAGGATGCGGAGCAGACGACGAAATGGGGGACAGTGGTAATTGGAATCAAGGTCATCCCGACGGTGGAACAATTGCAGACGGAGGTCATTGGGAGTGTTTTTCGGCCAACGACTGCCCTCCCGGTGAGTATTGCAATGAGTTTCATCGTTGTGTTCCGATCCAAACCGATCCGGACGGAGGGACTGTGGAGCCCCCTGAGGTGGAAGAGGAGTTTACACCTCCGGCTAGTGGCCACCGTTATGTGTATGTAGCGCTCACAGAAGGAGATGTTGTGGCACGTATAGATTCTGAGAGTCTGGACGTTAAGACAATTTTAGTTGGTTCACGCCCATCAATTCTGCGAACGGCGCCGGGAAAGGATTTGGCAGTAGTAGTTAATTCCGGCAGTGACTCCATCAGCATCCTGCGTACAGTTGATGGTGAAGATATGATAACAACCCTGACGACCCCTCCACACTATAATCGACTTGTAATCGGACCTTTTGGTGAATATGCGATAGCTTACTTCGAGATGGAACAACCCGATATGGAAGGCATCGGCAGTTTTCAAGATATATCTCTGATAAAACTGGCCCAAGGGCAAGAAGCTGTTTTTAACATCTCTGTGGGGTTTCGGCCCAGAGAGGTTGTTTTTGCTCCTAGTGGATCAGAGGCCTATATTATAACGGAGGACGGCATCAGTATCTTGGATCTTTTCAGCATGGACGCAGGGGTGGTGGCACCTACAATCCCTGTCTCTTTGGATCCCTATGGCGAAGGAATCCCTGCGGAAGTAGTGGTTGGACCCGACGGAATTTATGCTTTCGCTCGTTGGGAAGGGGAGTCGATGGTTCGAACAGTGGAGTTGCAGAGCGGAGACATGGTGGACACACCTCTAAGCGCGCCCCCGACCGATATCGACCTTTCTCAAGACGGTGCTCATTTTGTCGCTGTTTCAAGAGAGACCTCAGAGGTGGCAGTGATGAAAATACCGGAAGGTGTCGGAGATGCTTCAGCATTGATGAGGATTGATTGCTCCCCGGGCATAGTTGGGTCATCTATAATATTGCCTGGAGACAAAGAAGCACTGGCGTTTACGAATGCTTATAACGAAAAATCAATACATCTGATTAACCTGATGACGGGGGAAAAACGCTCGGCGCTCTTGCGCAAGGGCATCAGAACTTTGGCGGTTTCACCTGATGGAGACACGGCGCTTATTCTTCATAATAAAATTCCTGGTGATCCCCAACCGGAGGATGACTTCGATACACAGCTGGATAAACGTTTTGGTTTTTCTCTTATAATGTTGGAGACTCTGTTTTCAAAGCTACAGATAACCGAAGTAGACCCTGGAGCTTTCGCATATCTGCCTGATTCGGAAGCTGCTTATGTCATCCTAGCCAATCCGGATGTATCTTTACGAAGCATACTAGAGTTGAATCTCAATAATTTTATTGTCTATGAATACAATGTCAGCTCGCATCCGGATGAACTAGGGGTCGTTCCCGGTACAAATCGAGTTTATGTATCTCAAGATCA
>JAABSF010000276.1 GCA_011390535.1 Deltaproteobacteria bacterium
TACCTGCGAGAGCATAAAACCGGGTGCGTGTTTTGACTATGAAGGCATACTTTACCAAGAGCTGCACACCCAAGCGATATGAAGCTTTGGCACTTTTTACCTTGTACACTGAATACTCAGTCACCGGTTCCAAGATTAATCTCTCCGAAAAGTTGATTCTTGCCGCCAAAGCGGGGCTGGGATCAATTTGCCCGGAGTAAATCAAGTTGGGACCCGGCGCCACTCCAAAACCGAGTGAAAACCGAGTATTATCCGGGACATAGTTTTTCGCGTTTCGCGGAGTTGCTCTTCCAGAGGGTTTCTTTGCATGAGTGTTATCTACCGGCAGCTCAGGTGGTGGTTCGGAGACCACGGGACCCCCCTTTGCTTTTGGTGGTTCCTTTTTCATTTGATATGGCTCGTGGCCGTTGTTTGCATCGGTTTTTGTTTTATCTCCTTCTTGATCATCTGATTGTGGTGAGACCCTTTTGTGTTCATCACCTTTCCGTTCATCACCTTCATGTTTGCCTACAGTTTGTTCATCACGCTCTTGCTCATCCCCATCGTTCTCGACCTTTACCTCTTCTGATTTGTTTTGTTCCACATTGCTGGGTTTTGCCTGTGCTTGTGATGCACTCAAAACTCCGGCGGCTCCAATAAAACAGGCAAGAGTCCAGGAGACTAAGGTGTTTTGTGACATGGCGAACCTCCATCATAGTTGGTAGATTAATGCTGTTTGTAAATCGAGTAAAAACTGCAATTATTAAAAAAAATCAAAAGCACGAAGACTCCGGAAAGCACATGCTTATGTCCGAATCGGCGCGGGGTATACAACTGTTCGTTAAACACTCGTGATCGTTTTCACACACCTCTCCCACCTCTTTTCTTTTCATGCATACCCCTGTATTGCCGTCACAAAACAAATCCGGCCACATACATTCGCCGTTGTAATCTTCTTTGTCCGGATAAAAATTGCAGAGCTCTCCTTCCGAGGGTAACCTGATGCATACCCCATCATCCAAGCTTTGGTCCAAAGCACACACCAGATTCATTCCAAGCTCACATGCTCCAAAGTTACCTGATATGGCTGATAAATGGTATCCGCAAGGGGCACCTTCAGTAGTTACTCTTACTATTGGTTCGCATCTGTTTTCGAACGGGTTGCATGCCAAACCCGGCGCGCAACTGCCTATGATTTCATCACAAGTCTCTCCGTATTCGCCCCACCGTCGGCATTTGCCCTCTGCGCAATAGAGCCCATAGTCGCAAACAGACCAAATACAGTCTTGGCCGGCGGAAGCCCATCGGATATCTTTAAATGATGTACATTCTTCATTAAAACATATATGGCCCAGCCCGCACTCATAGTCTTGATAGCAAGAATCTCCGGTGTTTCTTTTTGGAATGCATTCACCCCAACAGTTGTATTCAGTTCTACAGTAGCCGTCTTTACAGGATGCGCTACTCATGCATTCCGCTCCAACCGGCAAAGTTCCTTGGAAAAACATGTGTAAGTGGTTGTAAAACCAAAGCGGACGGCATTCATCCATCCACATGTCTTTAATTACAGCATTTACCTCGGATTTGAGAATACAAGTCTGATTGTTATTAATCAAATAGTCGATGGAAAAAGCCGGCAATTCTGCCTCTAGTAGGAAAGTGAAAAGTTTCTTACAGGTGAAAGGATCATGATCGATAACAAGAGAGAGAGGCTGAGGGCAGCGTGACCAGTAATGACATATCGCTGTAGAATATATGTCGATGAACTCGTCGACATCTTCGAAGCATGAGTCGTGGACGAACGCCACCCTTTCTTCACTATCGTCCCCGGTGCAGCCCGGGGAAACCAACAAAGACGCCGAGAGAATAAAAAGCGAAATGAAAATTGAATAAATTTTCCTTTCCATCATAAAAAACCTCTCTTATCTTATTATAATCAAACTCCCATTCCCATGATGTCGAGTTATGCCCAATATGAAGTAATTTATATCATTCAATCAAAACGCATACAAGCAGGATTGTTAATTATATCTATTGTTTTTAAACAATATAAAAAGAAGTCCAGGGAAAGAAGGCACATGACTGGAAAATCAATACGCTGTGGGTAATTTCCGCCTGCTGCCGAGGCGAAGCCGACACAACTGTACGCACCGGTTTAGTTTATTTGCCCATCATTCGTTTGAACAGAGATGGGTGGAGGATGAAGCGCAGGATGTTTTTGAAGAACACCTTAGTAAACATCCATGACTGTTGCGCGGGAGTGCCGAAAATGAGTATTGGGTAATTGGCGTCTTTCATTACCTGGAAAAACCGATAGATCTCTTCTTCGGACAACCGCATGGGCATAGTCTTCATCCGTCCGTTCAGTTCCGTTATTTTGGCCAAAGTGGGAGTGACGAATCGGGCGGCCGGTTCCAAAGATTCCTGAGAGAAATCCTTGGCATCAAAGGCTCTGTTTACGACTTTTGCGGCAAAGACACCGTTGGCTAAAGCGGTGATATTGCCGATCTCACCGCCGCCTGTTAGAGCGTCGCCGATTGAGATGAAACCGTGGCGTACTACATCTTTATTTATTTTTCGAAAGACCGCCCTGCATCCGTTGAGCATATAAGGTTTGTGATCTTTTAAAACCGGCCCCAAAACAGAAGTGATCCGTTTATCTACGGTCATGAGCTTTTGCAGATAGTAGTCAATCGGCTTGGGTGCATTATAATTCTTGTTCCTAAAGAAGAGAGCCACCATGACATGAACTTTATCAGAGATGCTGAATCCTGCGAGAGCAGGCGGCATATCAGGTTCGATCCGGAGGTCTCCTTCCATGTAGACAAGCGACCTTGGAAGCTCAGGGATGGCTTCATATTCATACGACAGAATTGTGCAGTAGGCTGAGACATCTTTGTTGGTGGGCAATCCGGCTTTCTGACTGATCTTACCTTGAATGCCGTCACCGGAGATCACGACATCAGCAGGAATCTCTTTGCCGTTTGAAAGCTTGACCCCTGTGATTCTGTCGTCGTGTTTGAGCAGATCCGCCACTTGAGCATTGTAGTAGAGCGTTGCCCCCGATGTTTCCGCTTCATCGGCAAGCAACTCGACGAACCGGTCTTTGTCACTTGCTAGACCAGGGGGAATTTTGGGTGGAAATTGATCATGGGTGGCGAGACCTTTAGGTCCCAGAAGACCAAGGCGATGGAAGGTGTGCTGCACAAAATCCTTGGGCAGTTCAATTTCCATCTCCGGAAAACGAACCGCTTCTTCGTCGTATTCCATCTGCATCAGTGGTATTCCGGGTACGGAAAAAAATAACCCACCGTCCGTATGGTGGCTCAGCTTTCGGTTGGGCAATCGTTCGCAAACGCAAACCCGGAGACCGTTCCGGGCACACGCTATGGCGGCTCCCAAGCCCGCCGGCCCTGCACCTACTACCACCACATCGTATTCCGTCTCCAATTCCGGTGGTGTTTCAATTTTCGGCTCTTCTCCTAAGCTCTTCGTCCGCACCAGCCTCACCGCTTCAAATTTGCACTCATCTTCGCATCCATAGCATCCCATACAACGTAACTCATCAATCACTCCGACTTTTTCTTTGAGGTCAAGTTCAAGAATTTGTTGTGGACAGACCTTTACACAGACCCCGCACCCGGTACACCGTTCTCTGTCTATCAACACCTGCATTGTGTCACCTTTCTTTGTCGAGAAGAAAAGGCTGAGTAAGGGCTCTCCGGCCTTTTCGAGTTTTCCTTGGGCGGTCTTGATCGATGAAGATCCATCGCATGACTTGACAATCTTACAGTGTAGCATAATAAAAATATACCTTTTGAAGCGGTTTTGTCCGTGATGAATTGAATTTGAAAGAAACAAAGGAGCTTTGTTTTGATTTTGAAAGAGATAGATTACTCGGCGCCGGCCACCCTTGAAGATGCTCGCGCTCAATGGTGTGAGTCGACAGGTGCTTTTTATCTTGCCGGAGGGACTGATTTGTTGCCGCAGATGCGGATGGGGAGACATGAGCTTTCAAAGCTGGTGGATCTGAAGCGGATTCCGGTGCTGCAACAAATTAAGGTTTTGGATGATGGTGGTTTAGGGGTTGGGGCGGCTGTGGTTCTGTCGGATATCGCAAGACATGAAAAAGTGGTGAAAGATTATAAGATTTTGTCTGATTGTTGTCTCGCGGTGGGCTCTTATCCGCTCAGAAATAGGGCCACAATGGCCGGTAATATCTGTAATGGATCTCCGGCGGCGGACACGGCGGCTGGGCTGTTGGCGTTGGATGCCCAGGTTGTGGTTGAAGGATCGGAAGGGGGGCGGACTGTTGAGATCACGGAATTTTTCAAGGGGCCGTCCAAGACGGCGCTGCGACCCGGCGAAGTTGTAACTGAGATTGTTTTGCCGGAAGAGTCACGGGGCTTTAAAGGTTGGTATCACAGGTTGTCCAGGCGTAAAGGGGTTGATCTTGCAAGTGTCGCCGTGTTGGTGGGGCGCAAGAGGAGCGGAGAGCACAGAGTTTGTTTAATTGCCGTAGCTCCGGTGCCGAAGAGAGTTTTTGAAGCGGAAGCGGTTCTTGATAAAAGCGGGTACGGAGAGGACGCGAAGAGAAAAGCTGTAGAAGCTGCTCTGGCAGGAGCGAGCCCCATAGATGATGTGCGGGCCACCGCTGATTACAGAAAGAAGATGGTGGGTGTTTTGACTGCCCGTTCAATCGAAGCTCTGGCCGGGGAGGATGTGTAACAATGAAGAAAGAGATCACCGTAAATGTAAACGGGGTG
>JAABSF010000277.1 GCA_011390535.1 Deltaproteobacteria bacterium
TTTTTTATTCTGGGGTGATTTTTTATTCTGAATTTGTGGTGTCAAAACTACAATCAATATCATAAGCTCCGTCAATTTGAAGCGCTGTTTTCAGGGCCTGTTCGAGAAGTTTCAGCTTTTTCAAAGACAGTTTGCCGATAAAGTTCTTTAACATGGATTTTGGTATACTTATAAGCTCATCACAGTGAATGGCGCTATCGTGCTTGAGCCCTTCATCAATGCCGATCGGCACCTGAGTCGAGAGACCTTTGTAAGAAGTATAGACAGGGGCGCAGATTACAGTTGAAAACCTGGATTCAATCAGGACCTGGCGGCTTACCACAATAAACGACCGAAATTTTTTCGGATCCCGGGATGAGGGCCGCCTGATCCTGTATAAATCACCCCGTCTCATATCGGAGCCTGATAGCCAAGTACATCCTCCGCTTCATTATTCAGTGTATCTGCATGATTATTGATGATTTCAAGATCACGCAACGCTGCCGCTTTTTTTTTCAAATGTTCAATATAAAGACGGGTTGCGGTCTCTATAAACTCCGAGCGACTTCTGCAGGCTCCCATATGCTCATCAATGGCCTGCAATATAGCGTGGGACAATGTAACGGATGTTTTGGTTTTCATACCACTTTTATACCGCCGAACATACCCTGCGTCAATCCAAAAGGTGCCGGGCACTTAGGATTTAGCTTTTAAGCTCAATCGGTTATCCAGCAAGATATTCAGCCAGTGGAATAATCCGAACCCCTTCGAATTCTTGCAGGGCAAGCATTGCTTTGTCGCCGGTGACAATAAGGTGGGCATGTCCAGTCACGGCGCATTCCAAAATCCGGTTATCCGGTTCATCCGCAAGGATGGCGATTGTCCGGTCCGGCGTAACTTGTTCACCCAAATCGGCCAGAAATACGGCGGTATGACTGATCGCTTCACAGTCTTTGGCAAATTTTGATGCCAGTACTCGTAGGACCTCACCAATAATTTCCTTAGAAACAAGTAGACGGTCAGGACCGTCGATTATTTGAAGCATAGCTTTCTCGGCTTGACCACCGGGAAAAAC
This sequence comes from Deltaproteobacteria bacterium, assembly GCA_011390535.1. Taxonomy (GTDB): domain Bacteria; phylum Myxococcota_A; class Polyangia; order HGW-17; family SLPX01; genus SLPX01. Next base: position 1,055 of record JAABSF010000277.1, read on the forward strand.
AAAGGCAGATATAAAAATGTTGGAATCAAAGACTACTCTCATTTTCGTAGAAGGTTTTCGAGATCCTGCTCGGTGAGGATGCCCTTTTCCTCAGCCTTCCGGCTCCAGAATCCCTGAACGGCGTAAAAGTCCTTTTTCCACCGCTCCTTGAGAATTGTCCTCAAGGCTTCTTGAATAACTCCGCTCAAGCTTTTCCCTTCTTCACGTGCAAGTCCCTCCACCTCCTTGGCAAGATCGGCGGGAAGCGATATAGTTTTCTTTACAGCAGTTGCCACAATTCACCTCCATACGGTATGAAAAAATCATACCATAAAAAAAAGCCCAATCAATCCCTAAGTCGTTCCGGTCCCAAATGGTGTCTACCAAAAGGTGCCGGGCACTTAGGTTTTAGATTTTGAATGGATATACCGAGTGACGTTTGTCCGAAAAACCTTTGTTTTTTCAGAGCGGGGATGACTTTTTCGCGACTGCTGCAGCTAAAACGGTGAGGCTGTCTATTACACGAGGTTCCGGCGCACGCTTGGCAAAGACAAGATGTAGGTCGGTGCACCCGATGACCACTCCGTCAGCTTCACCTTCCAGACCGGTCTGGATTATCTTATCAAGGGCGGTGATGTCTGACGGGGTGTGAGTTCCGTCTACCAAACAACGAATTATTCGATCTACCTCTTTTTGTCTTTGGGCTTCGGGATAGAGTACTTGGATGTTATGCGATCTTAGTTTTTTGCCATATACATCGGAAGAGACTAAAGATGAAGTACCCAATATTTCCACTGATGCCATCTCTCTTTTCTTTACTTCTGTAATTGTCACACTTATGGGATCCATTACGTCGAGTGTTGTTGCCCCTTGAATCGATTCCAGGAGTAGACAGACTGTGTTGCTCGGCACCGCCAGGAAATCAGCGCCTGCTTGTTCGAGCCTTCGTACGGACTTTATGATGGAATCAATATAAATGGGTTCGGTATTTTTTTCGCCTGCGAGGAAAGCCTTCTCCGCCTCTAGTGGGAGAGATACACTTGCCATGAGCACCGCAGGGCGGACCTGATTATTGGTTTCTTTTGCTGCTTCCAAAATGCGCAGGTAAAAAGAGGCGGCTGCTTCAGGTCCCACTCCGCCGACGATTCCCGGGATCATTTGTTCTTTAGAGTTCAAAACCGCTGCATGCTCCTTTCATGAAACCATTCACTGCAATACGAACAACAGAAGCCTCAAACTCTCACAAATATGTTTACTGTCAAGGGTTCGCACGTACGGGGTGGTCGTTGGACCATATAACGGAAACTTTTCTAGTGATCTCTTTTACCAGGGTTTTGTATGGAAGATGAAAAATCGAGAGATCGAACATCTCGTGAGCGCCCAGGTCGGATACCGCAAATAAAACGTGGTCTTTAACCACCAGATGCCTTATTGAACCATGTAGTTTGGACTGAAGGAGTTTACGTCCTTCCAACAGGCTCCAGACCACCACCGAGCCGTCTTCGAAACCAGCAAAGAGTAAATCCTTCATGCCGGTATTAAACACGGTAACCGGTGAGGCGGGAGGCCCCTCGAACCTCGTTTTCATGGGATCCTCTCTGTTCTTATGGTGATCCGGTCGGCCGGCATTATTGGGCTCATTTATTGTAAGATGTTCAATAGTTCCGTCGCGAAATCCTGCGAAAAACCCTCTCTTAGAAGGAGAGAGCGCCACGATATCTTTCGGCGCAGAGTGTGTTTTCAGGGTCCGACCTTGACCGTCGATGAATGAAATTATGCCGTCGGATGCGGTAACGAATAAACCTTTTGCAAAGGCCGCGCCCTCCACTTTGTTTCTCAAGCTCACCTTTGTTCCGTCCCATTTGTAAAGCACGAGAGTGTCATTGATCTGCAATGCGCAACCCAGTGGAGTTGTAAAAAGTTTTTTTGCATAGGAACTACAGCGATTTGCTGACCGGTTGAGCTTTTTTGTCTCTTCGGATATGTGGTGGTCATCCGGTGGATTCTTTTCTTTGAGGTTGTGGCAAATAGGCTTTATGAAGAGTCTCTTGAAAGGCCTGCTGATAAAGGCTTCGATCATGTCATCATTACGGAGCGCGCAGATTCTCTCGTATTGAGAACGCTCATCTGTAGAACCTTGGAGTTCAGATTCTTTGGTGGCAGCCTCCTTGGAACCATTCGGTGTCGAGGGGATCGGATCGCCTCCGCTGTTGTAAACAGCTCCTTCAGCCCACACCGAGACTTTTTCTAAGTGTCGTTCAGGTGAGTTGATTGGTTTTCTCCAAGCTGAAACACCGCCCGCTTCAGGAAAGTTGAACCATCCCCTGTGGTTCATGAAGGTCAGCTCAGATCTTCTTAGTAGCGCCTTAATGTTCCATTTGGGCAGCCCCTCAAGTGACCAGAGGCGGACTGTTGTGTCATCACTTGAAGAGAAAACGGAGGAGTCCTCTCCGCAGAAGGCGACTCCGTTGACGTCTCCTTTGTGTGCCCGCACACGGATATCTTTTTTCGCCGCAAGGTCTCGGAAGAGAAGCTCTCCCCCTTGAAAAGCGACAATCATCTTTTTCCCGTCTCTGCTGATATCTAAGCCGTTTATGGGGAATTCGAGATTGTTTGTATTGGAACATTTTCCGGATCTCGTATCCCAAGTACGAAGAGCTCCATCCCATGATCCGGAGTAGAGAGTTTTTCCGTCAGGAGCGAACTTAAGCGCCCAGATGTTCCCTGTGTGTCCTCGAAGAATTTTGATTGGTCTATTGGACAGTGTCTGAGTGTTCCAAATCCTGATTGTCTTGTCCCAGCTCCCGGAGGCAAGAGTTTTTCCGTCGGGGGAAAATGCGAGCGACCAGATAGAGTTGGTGTGCCCGCTGAAAGACCCTATCTTTTCTCCGTTTTCTATGTTGAAGAGCCTGATTATTCTGTCGGTGCCTGCAGAGGCGATGGTTTTATTATCGGGACCGGCTGCGATTGCATGAACACCTTGCGAGTGGGCTTTTATGGTACGGGTGAGCTTTTTTTTGTCTATGTCCCAGATTCGAATGGTAGCGTCCTGCGATCCTGATATCAGGGTTTTACCGTTTTCACCGAAAGAGATAGACAAGATGTTCCCTTCATGCCCTTCCAGCTGATCTTCGGGTTCTCCCGTCACTTTGTTCCATAATAAAATGCGGTTGTCATAACCTCCCGACGCTATTAGGTCTTGCTGCGGATGACACGCTACAGTAATCACCTCGGCGTTGTGGGGGGCTATGGGTTGCGCGTGCATTTGTCTCTTAACGAGCCAAACTCTCAAGACATGATCTCCTCCTCCTGAGATGAGGCGGTCGTCTTGTGGTGAAAAGGAGACTGTCCAAACCGGGGCTTGGTGACCTTGTAGAGTGCTTGTTTTTTTCCATGATCGTGTGTTCCAAATTGCTATTGTGGTGTCTACGGAGCCGGACGCCAGCCGACTCCCGTCGGAAGAAAAACCCACTGCATTTACTCGGCTCTTGTGACCTTTCAGCCGATGAATCATCTGCTTTGTGGACATATCCCATACTGGGACTGTTCCATCTTTTGCAGCCGCTGCCAACAATCGGCCTTCCGGGCTGAATGCGAGATCGGAAATGGAGCTCTTGACACCCTGGATTATGAAATAAGGTTTAAGCTCTCCATTTTTTTCGGGAACAGTTTTCAAGATATCGATGTTTCCATTC
>JAABSF010000278.1 GCA_011390535.1 Deltaproteobacteria bacterium
CTTACGTGTCCTTTGCCACTTTCGTGATGGTCGGCTCATCCAACGCTGTGAACCTTACAGACGGTTTGGACGGTTTGGCTATAGGGCCTGTGATAATAAGCTCTTTTGTCTTTCTTTTGCTGACCTATCTTATCGGTAGCTCCATCGTCGTATACACAAACAAATTTGATTCAGTGATTCTTGCCAGATACTTGTTGATTCCTCATGTACCGGGGACTCAAGAGTTGGCGATATATTGTGGTGCGGTAATCGGTGCCGGGGTGGGGTTCCTTTGGTTTAATACTTATCCGGCCTCTGTTTTCATGGGCGATGTCGGGTCGTTATCTCTCGGCGGTGGCTTGGGAGCGGTTGCCATAATGACAAAAACCGAGCTGGTTCTTTTGGTCGTGGGTGGAATATTTGTAATGGAAGCGGTCTCTGTGATTCTTCAGGTTGGGTATTTCAAATTGACCGGAAAGAGAATTTTTTTGATGGCCCCGATACATCACCACTTTGAAAAGAAGGGTTGGGCGGAACCAAAGGTTATTGTGCGTTTTTGGATTATATCGATCATGCTGGCGCTGATGGGTTTGGCCATGGTTAAAGCACGTTGAGAGTTAGAGGAGCATAGAGTTGACTCAAGATGTCTAGGGAAAGAAAGAAATATTTAGTGGTAGGTTTTGGAAGAGCAGGAAAGGCGGCTGCTTCATTTCTGGTTTCAAGAGGGCACTTTGTCAAAGTCACCGATTCCAGAGGTTTGGATAAGTTTGACGCGAAACAACTGGAGCTTCCACAAGAGGTAGAGTTGGAGATGGGAGGCCACCGGTTAGAGAGTTTCTTGAGCGCGGACATGATTATCGCGAGTCCCGGGGTACCTTGGATCGACGAGATGAGAGCAGCCCGAAAAGCGGGTGTCCCAATCGTGGATGAGGCGCAGCTCGCGGCTTGGGAGATCAAAGGTGATTTAATTGCAATAACCGGCACGAATGGCAAATCAACCACTACAGTATTGCTCGGAAAAATGTTGGAGGCGACTGAAAGAGATGTTTTCTTCGGAGGTAATCTTGGGAATCCTCTTATAGAGTGTGTAGAAAAAGATGCGGCAAAAAAGGGTGGATTGGTCGTTGGAGAGTTGAGCAGTTTTCAACTGCAGAGGTGTCCTGATCTCAGGCCCAAAACTGCTGTTCTTCTAAATTTGGATGAAGATCACTTGGATCGTCATGAAAACATGGAGGAGTATGCACAAGCAAAGGCGATGATTTTTAAAAACCAAACGCAGCACGATTGGGCTTTGGTAAACGGGGACCAGGAAAAGTGTTTGTCTATTGGGCAGAGTTCTAAGGGGAACTTGCTCATGTTTCGAGACGGAGTTGAGGTGAAAAAGGGTGGTTATCTAAAAGGTGATAGGATCCTAGTCACACTGCCCGGGAGAGAACCCCTCGAGATATCTTCGGAAGGAATGGCCCTGAATGGAAGACACAACCTGAAAAACGCTCTCGCAGCCTCTATTGTGGCATCTATCTATGGGGTCAGCCGGAAGAATATCGAAGATGTCTTGCGAAAATTTGCCGGTTTGCCACATCGCATGCAACGTATTGGGACACACTGTGGCGTTGGATTTTATGATGATTCCAAGGCGACTAATGTGAGCTCGGCCGTTGGAACTCTGCAGGGTCTCGAGGGACGTTTTGTGCTCATTGCCGGCGGAAAGCACAAGGGTTCCTCATATGAACCTTTAAAAGAGGTCCTCAGCGCCGGATGTGATGCTCTTGTTCTCCTTGGTGAGGCTGCGCCGATCATGGAAGCCCAGCTTACCACCAGTGTCCCGAAAGTTGTGAGAGTAGAGGATATGAAAGAGGCTGTATTTGAAGCATTTCGGAGAGCCGGAGAAGAGAGCTCAGTAGTTTTGTGCCCTGCCTGCTCCAGTTATGACATGTTTGAAGATTTCGAGAAACGTGGTGAGGCTTTTGCCGAGGCGGTTGCTCTTTTGGCAAAAGAGGAGATGCATTGATGTCAACGACTGCTGAAATCGATGAAAAAATGGGTGAAAGAATCGATAAGAAATCTCCGAAAAATAGCGAGTCCGTTGTCTTGAATAAGGAAGCGTCGGGTTTTGATTTGGTGCTTTTGACGGTTGTTTTGATGTTGGCCGGTTACGGATTGGTGATGGTCTATAGTTCATCCGCTGTTATGAGTTTCAGCAGACACGGGTCTGATACGATATTTTTGAAGCGGCAGGCACTCTACCTTCTGATTGGAATAGTTGCATTGTGGGTCGGCGCTAACGTGGATTATCGAAGGTATAATAAACTTGCATATCCACTTTTGGGGCTGTCTTTTCTTTTGTTGATTCTGGTTTTGATACCTGGTGTCGGGACAAAGGTCGCAGGTGCCAGAAGATGGTTCCGTGTAGCCGGAGTTTCTTTTCAGCCTGCAGAGTTCGCCAAATTTGCCCTTGCAGTATTCTTGAGTGTCTCTGCCGTGAAAAAAGGTTCTAAAATCGGCTCTTTCAGCATTGGGTTTCTTCCTCATATTCTAGTCTCAGGTGCCATGGTAACATTGGTCTTGGCGCAACCGGATCTAGGTACATCCATTTTGTTGATGGGGATCACTTTCGTGGTCTTGTTTATCGCAGGGACTCGTCTCCTTTACATTATCATGGCCGCTCTGGCGATGGCTCCAATCGCTTGGTGGGCCATTGTAGGAACTCAATGGCGTTTACAACGAATGGTGGCTTTTTTTGAACCGGAGGCACACAAAACGGGCGCGGGTTATCAGATATATGAATCGCTCATAACTCTCGGCTCGGGCGGATGGACGGGTTTAGGCTTGGGTGAAGGCAAACAGAAACTATTGTTCTTACCGGAAAGCCATACTGACTTCATATTGCCTGTAATAGGTCAAGAGCTTGGTTTTATTGGTGTCGCTGCGGTGATAGTTTTGATCGGCATCATTCTCTGGAGAGGGACCAGGATTTCGTTGAGAGCCAGGGATATGTTTGGGACCTACCTGGGTTTTGCTATTGTTGGTCTATTTGTAATGGAAGCGCTGGTAAACATGGCGGTCGTGATGGCGGTTATGCCCACCAAAGGTTTGACATTGCCGTTGGTGAGTTATGGTGGATCTTCACTTGTAGTAACACTTTTTTCTTTAGGTGTTTTGCTGAACATTTCCAAAAGAAATCCCATCCCGGCTTCAGCTGAGAGTTGGCGGAAAGGGAGAAAACCACAGAGCAGAGAGGTGGTATCTTTTAGGCGATGGGCCTATTCGAAGAGCTCGGGGTTGCCTGTTACCGCCGGAAGATGGTCAAGAGGTAAGCTCCGATGAATGGATCTGCATGCAAGAATGATAATTACGGCGCAACATCGGACGGTCTGAGGGTCGTTATAGCCGCAGGTGGTACGGGTGGGCATGTGTTTCCGGGGATCGCCGTTGCTGAAGAGGTTAAACGAAGGGGAGGCCGTGTGTTGTTTCTTGGGACTGCTGCCGGTCTTGAAGACCGAGAGGTGCCTAAGGCAGGTTTTCCGCTGGAGCGTATTCATGTTGAAAAGATAAAAGGTGTGAGCATCGCCGGCCGGCTACGGGCCTCCATACGAGGTCCCGGGGCGGTGTGGTCCGCCTTGAAAAAAATCAGAAAGTTTGATCCACATATTGTCGTGGGTGCCGGGGGTTACGTCTCAGGTCCAGCCGTTGTGGCAGCAAACATTTTGCGGATCCCATCGGTCCTGCTGGAGCAGAACTCCATCCCGGGTCTGACTAATAGAATGTTGGGAAAACTGGCCCTTTGTAGTGTTATAGCTTTTGATGAAGCAAAGAGTTATCTGCCCAGGTCCATTAACCTCGGAAATCCCATAAGAACGAAGATAGTCCATCAGCTCACAGGTGGGGACAATGGCACAGGTGGGGACAATGGCGCAGGTGGGGACAATGGCACAAAGCTCAAGAAAAACAAAAAGCTTACCCTGTTGGTGTTGGGAGGCAGTCAGGGTGCCCGCCCCCTCAATGATATTATGGTAAAAATAAGCCCCATATTAAGGGAAGACTCAAAAACAACTTCGGAATTCAAACGCCGATCCAACCCGGCCCGCTGCGATCTTGATTTTGAACCAGCCCTAAACCTGAAAATATATCACCAGACAGGTGAAAAAGACTATGATTGGGTCGTTGAGCGTTACAAGAGATGGAACGTTGATGCAGATGTAGTTCCCTTCATAGAAGATATGGGCGAGGCATACCGATCTTGCGAATTGATCTTTTGTCGAGCCGGGGCGACTACTATAGCTGAGCTGACTCTTGCGGGAAAACCAGCCATATTAGTACCTTTTCCTCATGCCGCTGATGATCACCAGACAGCAAATGCTTTGGCCTTGGCTAACCGTGGAGCGGCAATATGTATCCCTCAAAGGGAGCTCACCACGCAACGTATGATTCAAGAGCTTAAGCACCTGACCCTTCATGATGAAAGAAGACAAAGCATGGCAGAAGCCATGAAAGCTCTAGGTCGCCCGGAGGCTGCACAGAGAGTGGTGGATTTGCTTGAATCAAGAAGAAAAGACGGGGGCGAATCATAATGTTTGCCAACCGTGAGCTACATATTCACTTTGTTGGGATCGGCGGGATCGGCATGAGCGGGATCGCTGAAGTTTTGAACAACCTGGGTTATAGTGTCTCCGGAAGTGATCTGCATCCCGGCGAGAACACCGGTAGGCTCACTTCCCTCGGAGTTAAGATTTATGAAGGTCATCA
>JAABSF010000279.1 GCA_011390535.1 Deltaproteobacteria bacterium
TATTCGCCCTCCTCGCGCCTTCCAGGCCGGGCGCCTCGACGCCCTCGGTCCTGCGTCTTATTCTTGAGTCAGCCCTTAGAGACGGCGGAAAGAGGAGTTGAACAATGAAAAAGTATGTCTGCGATCTTTGTGGTTATGTCTACGACCCTGAAAAAGGTGATCCGGATAACGGTGTGGAACCGGGAACAGCCTTTGAGGATATCCCTGAAGACTGGGTTTGTCCGGTGTGCGGAGCTGAAAAATCTGACTTTTCACCATTAGACTGAAATTATTAGGAGGAGAGAATGGCAGATTCCAAAGAGTTTGGCTCTGCGGATGAGATTTTGGATTTCGCCATAGAGCGAGAGCTGGAATCTCATGATTTTTACAATGGTCTGGCCGACAAGATGGAAAAACCTTGGATGGAGAAGGTTTTCCGGCAATTTGCAAAAGAGGAGCTGGGGCACAAGTCCAGGCTGGAGGGAGTGAAAGCGGGAAAACGGCTTCTCGCATCAGAGCGAAAGATCATGGACCTTAAAATGGCGGATTACCTGGTGGCGGGTGAGGCCTCTCCTGATATGGGTTACCAGGAGGCGCTCATAATCGCCATGAAAAAAGAGAAGGCTGCTTTCAAGCTTTACCACGATCTTGCAGCGAAGGTGGATGATGACTCCATCAAAGATTTATTCTTGGGGCTTGCTCAAGAAGAGGCGAAACACAAACTGCGTTTCGAAATCGAATATGATGAGGTCATTTTAAAGGAGAATTAGCTCCTCACGAGAGTAATGAAAAAACCAAAAACATGGAGTAGATAAATGGCCGAGCCCACTAAAAATGCTATTGAAATGGTTGGAACCGCCCTCGAGATGGAAGAGAAGGGGAAATCGTTTTATGATGAAGCCCTCTCCAAATGCGATAACGTGTTTGGAAAAGATATCTTTTCCAAGCTGAGATCCGATGAAGATGTTCACATCGAGCGTATAAAAGAAATCTATAAAAGCCTAACGGAAGGAAAAGGCTGGACGGATATCTGGAAAAGTCGTGATGTTGATGAAACAGGCCTAAGAGATATCTTCAGGAAGCTGGCAAAAAACCACGGTAAACAGATAGATATGAGCACCGATGATATCGATGCGTTGAAGGTTGGGATGGACTTTGAGCAGAAGTCCGTCGAGTTTTACGAAAAACACCTCGAGATCGCCGAAGATGACCAGGAAAAAGAGTTTGTCCGGAAAATGGTTGAAGAAGAGCGTGGGCATTACTCCGCTCTTGCTGATATGAAGTTTTATATAGACAATCCGGAGGCGTGGTTCGAGGAAAAGGGGCGGTCTTTATTGGACGGGGCTTGAAACCGATCCCTCGGACAGTCCACTTCCCAGCTTGATTCCGGCTTGATTCCGGCTTGAGCACGGCAGTAGAAATGTTTTGGTGCTCAGAGTCCCTCCGTCTTCCAGATGTGTAGATAAGACCGGATAAGACCAATCCGGCCTTGATTATTCACATATTCGATTTCCTAATAAACAGTTAAGCTTCTTTCCTGTTTTTCGGACGGAAGCTTAACTGAACCAAGTGCAGAATGATTACGATTAGCGATTTATCAAAGAGCTACGGCGACCAGACCCTCTTTTCAGCGAGCTCCCTCCAATTGGACGCAGGCAGCCGATATGGAGTTGTGGGCGCAAACGGATCAGGAAAATCTACTTTTTTGCGCATCTTGGCCGGCGCGGAGGAGCCGTCTACGGGCGAGGTGATCTATCCTCGTAAGGCGCGTGTGGGGATCCTCTCACAAGACCATTTTCAGTATGAAGACACCCCCATCATTGATGTGGTTATGATGGGGAATCGTGAGCTCTGGGAAGCAATGCAGGCCAAAGAAGAGATCCTTGCAAACGCTGAGAACGAATTTGACGCTGAGAAGTATTCGGTTCTGGAAGATGTCGTCTTACGGCATAATGGTTATGAAATGGAGGTAAGGGCGGCACAGATTCTAGAGGGGCTCAGCATCCCCTCCGCCGTACATCATGAACCTATGAGTACCCTCAGTGGTGGCTTTAAATTGAGGGTGTTGTTGGGGCAAACCCTGGCAGCGGATCCGGAGGTTCTTCTGCTGGATGAACCCACCAATCACCTTGATATTCTCTCCATGCGATGGTTGGAGGTGTTTTTGTGCAGCTTCAGGGGGTGTGTAGTAATAGTCTCCCATGATCACCGGTTTTTAGACAATGTTTGCACACACATAATTGATGTGGACTATGAAAGCCTTACCCTCTATCGGGGGAATTATGAACATTTTGTGGAGAAAAAACTCGCAGATAGAGAACGGATCGAGTCGGAGATAGCCAACCGTGAAAAAGAGATCGCTGATCATCAATCTTATGTTCGCAGGTTCCGGGCACAGGCCAATAAGGCACGCCAGGCTCAATCAAAAATTAAGCGGATGGAGCGGATCGTTATACCGAGCCTTCCGAAGAGCTCCCGGAAGTATCCCAAGATGACCTTCCCCATGTGTCGTCCCAGTGGTCGTAAGGTGGTCTCTCTTGCAGGGGTATCCAAAGCATTCGGTGATAACAGAGTCCTGGAAAATGTTGAGATGACGGTGGAGAGGGGAGACCGCCTCGCTGTAATAGGACCCAACGGGATCGGGAAATCCACCCTGTTGAAGATTTTGGCCGGGAGCCTCAATGCCGACAGTGGTGAGGTAGAGTGGGGTTATGAAACGCACCCAGGTTATTTTGCTCAGGATCATCAAGATATCTTGGAGCATCAACAGGACACGGTGCTCTCGTGGCTCTGGAAAAAGGCGCCCGGAAAGCCCATTGGTTTTGTGCTTAGCCATCTGGCTCGAGTTCTTTTCAGCCGGGAGGATGCTGAAAAGCAGGTAAACTGCATCTCAGGCGGAGAAGCCGCGCGCCTCATTTTTGCCCGCTTGTCTGTAACCAAACCCAACGTGTTGATTTTGGATGAACCCACCAACCACTTGGATCTAGAGGGCATCGAGGCGCTGTCCGGCTCCCTGAGAAAGTACGAAGGTACCATAATATTCGTCTCTCACGACCGTTGGTTCGTCTCCAGACTCGCAAACCGCATCATGGAGTTGACCTTAGATGGTCCGGTGGACTTCAAGGGTACATATGAAGAGTATCTGGCCCACTGCGGCGACGACCACCTTGATGTAAACACGGTGGTGCAGCGAGAGAAAAATAATAAAAAGAAAGCCTAAAAAAAAATTGTTTTCGTTATACCAACATAATCTTCTATACTTCTTTTTGCTTTTATACGAATAGCTCTCTTAAATACCGGTCCGCACGGTGAATTTCGACCCCCTTCTCGACACGCTCTAGGCTGGTGTTACTCGAAAGATAATGAATAGTGCTTCGAAAATATTGATATAGCGCTTGACGGTATTGGGCGCGACACCCACATCCCGGGCCAGGGAGGCATAGGATAGCACGGACCCGATACGATGCTGTAATAGAGTCATAGTGTCTTGAATAGCCCTAAAGTGGTCGACTCTTTCAAAATCCAAAATATCGGTTCTGATCAATTTGACTATTTTGCAGTGTTTTGCCGAATGGTCAAAAAAGTTGGGTTTTTCCCAGGACAGATGGCCGGCTCCGGGTTCCGGTCGCTCCGTGGTTTTGCGATGGGAACTAACGAGAATTTTTACGAAGGGAAATCAGCGACAACCCTAAGAGCAGCAGGCTGATTAAAAACGGGGCGGTTTTTTTGTTTTGCCTTAAAGGGCTCGGTAAAACCGAGCAATTGCATCCGTCCGATGGAGAGGTTGTTCCGCTCATTGCGCCGTCGGCTTGAAGAGATGCGTCAATAGTGGTTTGGGCATCTGAATAAACGGCCCCATCGAAAGCTGAGTTTGCAGCGTCTTCAAAACCACCGTCGTCGGTTTCGACTCCTGCGTCAGGGTCTTCTGGGTTTTGGGGTTCTTCGATCTCCGGGCACTCGATGTCTGCGAGCTGAATGGTTATCTCCCGGCTCCTGACCGAGCTGCCGGCTGCGGTGACGGTGAGAGTATGTTCTCCCGCGGAGAGCCCCGTGGCGTCAAAGGTTCCGGTCCACAGTTGGGGAATGTCCTCGTCCCTTGTCAGCCCGGAAGAGATTCCGTTTTCACTCTCCACCATCACAGCCGATACTGTGGCTGTGTCAAAGACAAGCGCTCGAACAGGGTTTTCCGTGCCGGACACGCACACATCGTATGTATATGGGTTTTCTTCACCTGAGAGTAGATATTTATCTACCGGGGCGGTGATCAAGATAAACGGCCAAGCATCATCCGTGTCGGTGGCTTCGTACGTCACAGCGTTGTTGTCCACGGCCAAGACCGCCAGGTTCTCAGAACCTGATTTACCCAAGGAGTCCACCTGGGCCGTCATGATCCCTTCATGCATGTAGGTGTCATAGCTGTGTGTGTGACCATGAAAATAGAAGCCTCCATATGATCGGATTATGTCTAATGCCTCTTCACTTTCTTTTGGTGAACCTGGTGGATGGTGCCCGAACACGAAGATGAGATCATTTGAGTCATGGTTGGATAGCTCTGTTTCCAGCTCATCCAGCTCTTCGGGATACCATTCGGGGTAGTGCACAAACCTTTGGCCGTCTATACCGACAGTGGATGCGCCGTAAAAAAAATAATCACCGAAAGGGGTCGTCACCGGGATAGAATGAGTGAGTGTCCCGTATGTGGTTCCGCTCAATGACCAGTCATGATA
>JAABSF010000028.1 GCA_011390535.1 Deltaproteobacteria bacterium
ATGGTCGGTTTTGGCGCTTTAATTACGGCGGCGCATGGAGGCGCAAGGAGTGTGGGGTTGACTATGGTGATTGGCGTGGCTACATGTCTCTTGACGGCTGTAGTCGTGCTCCCGGCCTTGCTGAAGGTGGTTCCCTGGCATCTAGTGGAGAAGGGGGTGGTCAGGAAGGGGCAAACTTCGAGCGATACGGAGGATGCGGGCGATACGGAGGATGCGGGCGATACGGAGAGCTCTGAATCGTCTGAGCCTCAAGAAGAGGTTGAAGAAGACCGGAGTTGACAACCGGCTCCATAAAGTCAGTATTCTTGTATTTCATGGGGCGTTTTGAATATGGAGAATATTATCCAGCCTGTAAACGTCAAAGGTGACGGATAATTGATAAATAAAGTGACTGACCGAATTGTTGTTCTCTTCGGTCCCTGAGGTACTTTGCGAGGCAAGATGAGATTAAAGAAATTGTTGAGGTGAATTAATGATGAAAAAGTTAACAAAAACAGTGGTTTTTAAGAGAGTGTTCATTTTTTTCGCTTTTCTCTTTTCGTTTCAGCTGGGCCTGAGACACGCTCAGGCGGAAAAAAGGGAATTTGTGGTTTGTTTGCCTCTTGGTGAGGGAAGCAGCGCTCAGGCTACGCGGCATATGGAGCCGTTTCTGCGCCATTTAGAAAAGAAAGCCGGGTGGGAATCCGGTTCGGTGGAGGGCAAATATATAAACTCTCTCTCAGAGTGCCTGTCATACATAGAAAAAAACAAGCCTGATTTTGGGGTTCTTTCGCAAGGGATCTATTTGCAGATGCACCGCAAATGGCGTCTTGGGGTTATTGGACGTGTTGATATGCCGAGGGGAGCCGGCCGTAGACTCTATCTCATAGTGGAGAAAGGAAAATATACCTCCCTCAGTGATCTCAAGGGCACTGTTTTGAAATCAAATCATGTAGCCGATAGTGCTTTTCTAAACAAGATTGTATTTAAGGGTAAGATAGACGCAACCAAACATTTTAAATTGAGCCCTACAAGTTCTCCTTTAAGAGGTTTTAAATCCGTTTATCGCGGACGGGCCGGAGCGACGTTGGTAAATGATGACGAGCTGAAGCTTATGCGTAAACGTAAAGAAGGTAAGAAGCTTAGAGTTCTTATGTCATCTGTGCGTCTCCCGGGAACTCCTGTGGTGGCGTTTAAGAAGAACGCAAAATCAAAAGATATCCGCACCCTGACGAAGACCTTATCCGGGTTATGCAGCGGAGAGGGGAAGAGCGTCTGCAGAAATACTATGATAAGGAGTTTTATGCCGGCCTCTAACGCTACCTATTCCAAG
>JAABSF010000029.1 GCA_011390535.1 Deltaproteobacteria bacterium
AAGCTCTATCGTTGAATTGAGCCGGTGATGTTGGTTTTATTCTTGAACGAATAAGACGTTCAGTTTTTTGCACATTCATCCGAACCTGGTGGGGCTTAACGACTTTGTATTGGTTTTGTTTGCCCTCGCATCGTTATAACTGCTTTGTGTTCCTTATATATCAAAAAGGTGTCTTTGACTTCCTTGAAAATATAGCTAAAAAGTACTTTGTTTGTTAAGGGTCTATGTACTTACGTAACCAAAATGGAAGATCTTCGAGGAGATATAGGATGAGCATTAATGAATCATTAGAGTCGGCGAAAGAGTTGAGAAAAAAATTGGGAGATCTTCGAGGTTATCTTTGACTTGGATAGTTGTCGCATTCGATTGCAAGAGTTAGAGAGGCTCACCGCAGAACCCAATCTCTGGGATGATCCTAACAGGGCTCAAAAACTCACCAAAGAGCTGGCTGATTGTAAGTCCATAATCGACAGCTACGACGAACAAGAAAAAGCCCTGGAAGATGCTGAGGTACTTTTGGAGTTGGCTCGTGAGGAAGATGACGAGTCTGTGGCTGCAGAGGCTCAGTCGGCACTTCAAGAGATCGATAAGACTCTGTCTCAGATGGAGTTCACGCAGATGCTGTCCGGCGAAATGGATCACATGGGTGCTCTTTTAAGCATAAACGCCGGAGCAGGCGGAGTAGAAGCCCGCGATTGGGCTGAGATGTTAGAGCGGATGTATCTGCGTTGGGGGACGAGCCGAAATTTCAAAACCGAAATTTTGGATTACCAGGCCGGCGATGAAGCAGGCATTAATTCCGTCACAATTCTTGTAGAAGGTAAATACGCGTATGGGTTATTGAAAGCTGAGACCGGAGTTCATCGTCTCGTGCGGATATCGCCGTTTGACGCCAATTCCCGTCGTCACACCTCTTTTGCGTCGGTGTTTGTTTCAGCAGATCTGGATGATTCGATAGAGGTTGAGGTGGACGATAAAGACCTGCGGGTGGATGTTTACCGGGCGTCCGGAGCAGGTGGACAGCATGTAAACAAGACTGAGTCCGCAGTAAGGATAACCCACATGCCTACGGGGATTGTTGTTCAATGTCAAAATGAGCGCTCTCAACATAAGAATCGTGCTACGGCGATGCGGATGCTGAAGTCGAAGTTGTATGAGCTGGAGTTATCCAAGCAGGAAGAGAAGATGGAGGCAATCTACTCTGAGAAGAAAGCAATAGATTTTGGAAGTCAGATAAGGTCTTATGTGTTGGCTCCATATCAGATGGTGACGGATCTTCGCACTGAGTTGAAGGTGGGAAATGTCAGCGCCGTGTTGGATGGAGATTTAGACGAATTCATAAACGCCTACCTTTTGATGTTGGCAGGGAGAAAGGCTGAAGAAACGTCCCGGGCGCGGACTTAAGGCTGACTCAAAAATAAGATCGCATGACCGCGCGGGATGGATCCTCGTCCCGGCACTCAGGCCTCTTTGATTTTTTTGTCGTTAGCCGGATACAACATCTCATGGGTTCTAAATAACACCAAGATAATAACAGGATAAGACACCAGCACGAATTGCGTGAAAACAGGAACTGAAAAAAAAACAGGGACTGCAGGAAAAAACAGGGACTGCAGGAAAAAACAGGAACAGGAAAAATAATGGCTCAAGATTCAAAGAAGAAAAACCGTCAAGGCTCAAAGAAGGGGATTTCGGCAGAGGACCGGATTATGGCGGAAAAGAAGAGGAAAGTACAAGATCTGAGAGAAGCCTCAATCAATCCGTATGCAAATGATTTCACTGTCAATCACGAAGATTTGGCACGCGCCGCAGCGATTCCTGAGGAGGATTTGTGTGGTGAGGCTGAGATGAAGGAAGAACCCGAGGTTTTTCGAGTCGGGGGGCGTGTGATCTCAGCGGCCAGGTTTGGGAAAGCCGGTTTTTTTAAGGTCCGTCATGGAGGAAAGGAGCTCCAGGTCTATGTCAGGAAGGACAACATAACCCCGGATGAATTCAAAGCGTTTAAAAAATGTGAAGTTGGTGATCATATTGGTGCTTGCGGCCCTTTGTTTGTTACGCAAAAAGGAAAAAAGGCGCTCAAGGCGGAGGAGTTTCGTCTCTTGACAAAGGCTCTGAGGCCTTTGCCTGAAAAGTTTCATGGGCTGAAGGATCCTGAATTGCGTTACAGGATGCGCTATTTGGATATGGTGATGAATCCTGAAGTCGCCGATGTGTTTCGCACTAGAGCAAAGTTGGTAAGTTACATAAGACGTTTTATGGATAATCTCGGCTTTGTGGAAGTGGAGACTCCCATGATGCACTCTCTCGTGGGCGGTGCCGCGGCGCGGCCTTTTGTTACACGCCACAACGCTCTGAACATGGAGCTGTTTATGCGGATTGCGCCGGAGTTGTATTTAAAACGGCTTTTGGTGGGTGGGCTGGAGCGGGTCTATGAGCTGGGCCGATGTTTTAGAAATGAGGGGTTGTCCCGCCGTCATAACCCTGAGTTTACAATGCTTGAGTTTTATATGGCCTACGCCACCTATGAGGACCTTATTGAGCTTACTCAAGAGCTTCTTGTTGGAGCAATTCGAGAAATAGTCGGTAAAGATAGGTTTGTTTGTCCTCTGGGGGAGAAAGATGAAGTAGAGGTGGATTTTGCCCCACCATGGTCAAGAATCACAGTGCTGGAGGCCACCTTGGAAGGATTGCGGAAGCATGGGTTTGACAACATTCCCGAGCTGGAGCGTTGGGATGACGATGCAGTTGTAAAAGAGTTCATAACTGCAAACGGTCTTGATGAAGGTGACTCAGGTCTCGCCCTGGAATTGAAGGAGGCCGATGAGTGGGGAAAGAGAATCGGAGCTTTGTTTGAGGCTTTTGGTGAAGACAACCTCCCGGTGGATCGACCGGTGTTTGTCGTGGACTACCCCAGCGCCGTGTCACCCCTGAGCCGTCGAAAAGACGACGACCCAAAACTGGTCGATCGTTTTGAAGTTTTTGTGGCAGGTCAGGAGATAGGTAACGCTTTTTCTGAGCTGAATGATCCGGAGGATCAGAGGGAGCGTTTTGTAAAACAGATTGAGCAGAAGAATAAGGGCGCAGCCGAGACAATGGATTATGATGAAGACTATTGTCGTGCCCTGGAGTTCGGGATGCCTCCCGCCGCAGGGGAAGGGATCGGTATAGATCGTCTTACGATGATCTTGTGTGGGAGAAGGTCCATTCGTGACGTAATTCTCTTTCCTCTTCTGCGCCCCGAGAGTGGAGACGAAAGCAAAGAGCTTGATCAGGAGTAACGGCTGGTGCGAAAATCTTTTGAGTGGCTGGTAGCATGGCGATATTTGCGTGACAGAGAAAAGGCGAATTGGTCTGTATTTGCAGTGGGCCTCGTTTTTTTGTTTGTAGGTATCGGGTTTGCCTTGTTGACAAAGTGGCTTCCGGGGTTAAATGAGGCGCCCGAGCTGACGGCGGGAGGGTTGCATCTGTCTCAACTCACCTTCTACTTGGGGGTTGGGTTTTTAGGGTTGGGTGTGATGGTGACGCTGTTTGGTGCATGCCTGGCGGCGTTCAATCTTTTTACTACCATATCGGTGTTCGGTGTCTTTCTGGGCGTGACGGCGCTGATCGTAGTTTTGTCAGTCATGAGTGGGTTTGAAAGTGACCTTCGAAAGAAAATTCTAGGAAATAACGCCCACATAAGGATAAAGGCCGGCACTGACGATTTAGTTTCGGAAAAGAGGCTCATAGATTTGTTGGGTCAGCAGGGCCGGGAAGATGAAAGAGAGAGAAAAAAAAGAGAAAAAAATGGTGACGGTAAATCGAATATAGATGGTGATGAGACTACTACAGCGGAGGGTAAGAAAAGAAAACTACGTTACCAAAAATTAGATGAGTCAATAAAGCAGATCGAGGGGTTGGTGGCGGTGTCGCCCTATCTTCAAGCCGAGGTGGTCCTTACCGGCCCCAAAACCCACATGGGTGTTTATCTAAAAGGCGTGGTGGTGGACCGAGCCGACAAGGTTTCGGATCTGGGAAAGAATATCGTTGAGGGTGTCTTGAGCAATTTACAGTACCCCGGGCGGTTGAGGTTCCTGTATCATATGCCGGAGCCCGTGGAGACTATTGAGTTTGATGTTTCCAGTCCTGAATCGGAGGCATTTAATAAAAAGCTATTGGAAGCAAAGGTAGAGACGGGAGATGATGATGATCCTTTTCGCATTGATGATAAAGTAAAAAGCCGGGAGAGTTTGGATTCCAGATGGCAAAGAGAGATAATAAAGGCTGGAGAGGCATCAGAAAAAGAAGAGAGCGGGACGGGAAATAAGCTTCATAGCGGGGATAAGGTGGATGAGGTGGATGAGAGGGTTAAGGTGGATGCAGATCCGGGGGATAAAAGTGGAGGCGATGACTCTTTTCCACCATGGGGTGAACATCGAACATCAAAGGATGGAGTGAGCGATACAGCAGAGGTTGATGTCCTTGAGAAAGATGAGCTCCATAACCTCGACCTCAAGCAACTTGAGGCTGCGAGAGCTTTTTTGGAAAAAAAGCTGAAGGAAGAAAAAGATAGAGAGCAGGGTGATGATCTGAGTGTTTTGTTGGGGAAGGATTTCGAGAAGCCATCAGCCGAGAAATCTCCTCCTTCTTTTGATTTTTCTGAAACACCCGTGATGCCTTCAACGGAAAAGATTTTGCCGGGGATCGTTATTGGGAAAGAGTTGGCCAAAACAGTAGGGCTGAGGTTAGGTGATACGGTTGATGTTGTCTCGGCGGATGCAGGCGGTATGGGGCCACTGGGGCCGGTTCCACGGATTCGAGCTTTTCGTGTAGCCGGTGTTTTCTTTTCCGGACATTATGAGTTCGATACAAAGTATGCCTATGTTCGCATGACCGATGCGCAGGATTTCTTGAAGCAAAAGGGTAAGCTCACTGGTGTGGAGATCCGTGTAACCGACACCAAAAAGGTCGCCAGAGTAGCGGCTGTTTTAAAAAAGCTCGTATCCTCTGAAGGTGTAGTCGAAGAAGGCGATGAGCTCATTGTTCAGTCTTGGCAACAGATTCATAAAAACCTGTTTTCAGCGCTGAAGTTGGAAAAGATCGTAATGTTTTTAGTTTTAGCTATCATTGTGTTGGTTGCTTCTTTTTCAATTGGATGCAATCTCATCATGATGGTGCGGAAAAAAAGAGGGGAGATCGCCGCCTTAAAATCTCTGGGAGCGGATAACCCATCCATATACAGAATTTTTGTAATCGAAGGTTTGTATATAGGTTTTCTGGGTATGTTTTTAGGGTTAGGGTTGGGAATGGGAGTTTGCCTTTTTCTTAAGCATTTCGGGCTGCGGTTAGATCCGGAGATCTACTACATTTCCAAATTGCCGGTTCAGATAAACCCACTGGATATTTTTGCTATTTGTCTAGCTTGTGTTGGGATCAGTTTTGCGGCCACCCTATACCCTGCCTGGCAGGCTGCCCAACTGCATCCCGTAGAGGCCTTCAGAACAGAATAGGGTTATTTGTGGGATCCGCCGGGGTCCTCTTCAGTTCTGTTTGCGGCGGGAGTCGGCGGCTTCGTTGACAGTGGAGAGCAGCGTTGTTGCGTCATATGGTTTTTTTATGTATCCCGTGAGGCCCTCGACAGCGAAGCGGTTGATGGCTTCTTTGTAGTTGAAACCGCTTGATGCAATGATTGGTACGTCGGGTTTCATTTGTATTATCTTGTGAAGGATCTTCTTATCATCCATTTGTGGGATCAAAAGATCGATGAGGATGGCTGTGACTGATTGATTGTGGCGCTCCAACGCAGAGATCCCTTCATTGATGTCTTTTGCCGTGATAACTGTATAGCCTCCGGATTCAAGAATTTCTTTTGCGATATCTTGTACGTTTTTCTGTTCTTCAATTACAAGCACTGTTCCCCAGCCCGGTAGATCCTGTTGCCTTGTGTCGATGAAAGCAGGGATAGGTTTGGTGATCGGCTTAGGTATCTGCGGGAAGTAGACTGTAACCGTTGTACCTTCGCCCAGTTTGCTTTTTACGGTTATGGCGCCGTCATGGCTTCGGATAATCCCCAAAGTAGCGGCCAATCCGAGGCCTCTTCCAGTGAATTTAGATGAGAAGAAAGGCTCGAACATATGCGCCATTGTGGCCTCGTCCATACCACAGCCATGGTCTTGAACTTCAATCAAAGAGTAAGTGCCTTCGGGAAGTGGCTCTTCAAAAAAGGTGAGATACTCATCTTTGGGAGTGACTCTTAATGTACCGGTTCTCACAAATATGCGCGAACCCACCTTTTCGCTTGCTTCAGCAGCGTTTGTAACCAAATTTATCAAAATTTGTCGTATTTGCGTTGGATCAGCTTTTATGAAAGGTGTGGTTCCGTCACTCTCCCATTCTATTTCATGTTCCGAAATCATCGAGACTTGGATCAATCGCAAAATCTCTTCAACGGTTTTTCCGAGATCGACACGTTCAAGGGTTGTTTGCCCTTTTCCGGCATAGGCCAGCATTTGATCCGTGAGCTCTGAAGCCTTTCTGGCTGCCGACTCAACACGCTCCAATTGTCGAATGATGTTGATATTATCTTTTGTCGCGATTTTCGCCAATGAAGCGTTTCCGAGAATCACTATAAGTAAATTGTTGAAATCATGAGCGAGCCCGCCTGCCAGAACCTGCAGGCTCTGAAGCTTTTGTGTTTTTTGGATCTGTTTGTCCATTCGACGACGTTCTTCTTCTGCTTTGATCCTCTCACTAATGTCTCGAGCTATGCCTAAAACAGTAGGTTGCCCGTGATCACGCTCCAGCAGTATAGCATGTGCCTCTACAGGGAGCGTCGTCCCGTCGGCTCGGATCAGGTCGTATCTCTCTCCTTCACTTCGTTTTCCGGTGGCCATCATTTCGACCATGGTGTCAAGCGCCCGGTCACGGTCGCTTTGGGGCAAAATGTTGTCTATGGTCATCTTATCAATAGCTGTGAGTGGAAGATTCAGTTGTTTTGAAGCTGATTTGTTAGCGTAAACGATGCTTCCATCCATGGCGAGCTCGTAAACGATATCGGGGAGAGCATCCATTGTTTGTTGAAGTCGGCTCTCCGACACTTGTAGGGCTTCCTGTGCACGACGATATTCAGTTGTCTCAAGAAAAGTCACCAAGACATATTTGGGATCCGCACAATAAAACGAAACCCTGAAATGTTTGGCCATTCTCTTATAATCCAGATCCAAGTGGACGATTTTTCCCAGAGTAGCCTCGGTTGCCTTTTCTGCAAGAGTAGCTCCAATATCCGGAAAAACTTCCGTTAAACTCTTCTGGACCAAAACCTTAGCGCTTTGTCCTGTCGCCTTTTGGAAAGCCTGGTTTACTTCCACCGTGACAAAGTCGGTGATTTCGCCGTCGGAATCACGTACGCACTCCAAGATCAAGCATCCGACCATGGTATTTGGAAACACCAACTTGACCAGCTCGCCAACATCACCATATGAACTGTTTTTTTTCAGCCTGCGAGAGCGGCGCCTTTGTGTTCGCCTCTCAGCAAGTATAAAGCGAGCTTCAGCATCGGCGGGTTCACAGGGAAAATGTATGAAATCATCCGCAAAATATTCAACTGCAGTGATGAGTTCAGCAGGTTTTTGTTTGGATGTCACGGCGAGTAAAAATGAGTCTTCTCCAAGGGGAACCTTGCGGAGCTTCCTGCAGAAATCGAACCACCCTTTTTGTTCATCCGAAACATCGCAGACAACCAATTCAAAGGGGTCTCTCCTGTGTAGTTTCAAAGCCTCTTCCAGGGAGTGTGTCTTCGTATAGGTCTGACCTTGGTCTTCAAAAAGACGCTTAAAGAAAGCTGTTATGTCGGATCTTCCTGTAACCACAAGGATGCGCACAGGTTCTACCTTTCTAAGTTACTTTTACTTTTACGGGCGTTCAATATTCCCCGACTCCCATCATGCAAAGAATGAAGATAGCAGGAATTTGGGAATTCGGCAATGACTGTGTCATTTGGGCTTGGTTCCATGAAGCAGGACTATCCAATCAGACCAGCAGCGACTTTTAGCCACTGCCTATGTCTTCATGAGCTACTTTAAAAAAACCCGCCCTTGACGATTAATTTTGTATGGGGACAATCATCTCTATGGATATTATTTGGTTGATTATCGCATTTGTTCTGATTGGATGGGCACTGCTCGATCTTGCCACGGGGCACACCACCTTCATTTCAACAAGTTATTTAATGAGTAAAGATATCGACCGCGATGATAATCCCCTGATTTTTTACTTTTTGGTGGTAGGAAGATTCATAGCTGGGGTGGCGTTTTTGTATACTGTTTTGACCTGAATGTGTTTGCGGTTTTATTTTCAGTTGGGGTTAGTAGATTCTCCATTTAATAGGCACGGATGTGCAGACGAATGTGCAGACGAAAGTACAGGATGAAGTCTTGGCTGTGCGATAGATCTTTTTTGTAGTTGAGTGGGTCGTGCAAAAGTTGATTGGGACGTGAAAAAAGATGAGAAAGCTTTGTTTAAATCGGTTGCGGTCTAATTTTTTCCTTATTGAGCATCAATTTTCTTTTGATTTGTCCAATTTACTGGTGAAATCCTATGGTTATATGCGGTGTTTTTCATTTGGATTTTTCCACAAACCGCAATGAACCATCGTGATAATTTTTCACTTATTTGCTGTGTTGCTCATCCACGGGGTTAAATAATATAATTATCCGCTACTGATGTTGTCATGTAGCCTTCCATGTTTGGGCGACGCTGGAAGAAGGCCTGCACGATAGGATCATCCATGCTGGAAAGCTCCGGAAAAGTACCTCTCGCAGCTTCTCTTCCATTGATGAGCATGATTATATTGTCGGAGAGCCGTTTCACCGACTCCAGATCATGGCTGACAACTACCATGGCATTATCCCCGAGTTTTCTGGCTTTGGCCAGTAGCTCATCTATTCCTGCTGCGACAATTGGATCCAGACCGGATGTGGGCTCATCACAGAGTAGCAGCTCAGGATCCAACATTAAGGATCTAGCGATTGCGACACGTTTTTTCATTCCGCCTGATAACTCAGATGGTTTCAACGGAGCTGCTGTAGCTAAGCCAACTTGAGACAGACGCGCCTTGACCAGCCGTCTGATGGTATCCGGCGGGACATCTGTGTGCATCTCTAGAGGAAGCGCTAGGTTGTCTTCCACGGTCAGAGATCCTAATAAAGCTCCTGCTTGGAAAATGAGTCCAACTCTTTGCAGCAGCGCGCGTCTTTTTTGAATGGGGATCTTCCATAGATCTTCTCCAAACAGAAGAACTTTACCCTTTTTGGGTTCTAAAAGCCCGACTAAACACCTCAGCACAGTTGATTTCCCGCACCCACTGGACCCCACAAGCGCAAGAGTTTCTCCTTTGTTTACAGTAAAGCTTATATCAGAGATGACGATGTTTTCTCCATATCCGGCCGTAAGGCCGATAACCTGAAGCGGGGGTGTAGAGGTAGCACTCGGTGATGACATGTCGCTCAATTTACCATGCGAAGTAAAATGGTGCCACCCAGGAATCGTTGAGGGGTGCGATTCTGTGAAGTAGGGCTATCCACGCAGCGCTGCTGCGACTTTTGGCCACGGCCTATGTCTAAATTATATCCAGCTTTATATCCAACTTTTGAAAACGGCACCCCTCATTCATTTTGCTGTTTGACAAAAATGAGTTATTGAGAAAAAGTGGCTTTTTCTCTTGGGATGGAGCTAATTTATTACCGGAGAGGATGGCTAAGCATTGAAGCATTGCCTCTGATTTATTTCTATTGACGTAGTTACCTGAAGAACAGGTGGAAAATGGAGGGAAGGATGAAAATACGCAGTTATTTAATTTGCTTTGGCATCGGGCTTCTTGCCTGCGGGTTGGCAGGCTGCAGCCTGTTTGGCGGAGACAAAAAACGCGCCACAATTATCGGGAGTCAGCCGATTAAAGTCACGGCTGCTCAACCGGCCAAGCCCGAGCCTCCTCCAAGGCCTCGGCCCCGTAAGGCCAGGCTGGTTGGCAAAAAGATTGAAATAAGCGAGAAGGTGATGTTCGAATTCGACAAGGCCACGATCAAACCCGAATCGCACGGGCTTCTCAACGATGTGGCTTCGGTCATCAAAGAAAATCCCCAGGTCAAAAAGGTGAGCATCGAAGGTCATACCGACAGCGACGGAACCAATGACTATAACAAAAAGCTGTCTCAGCAGCGCGCCGATGCGGTTAAAAAGTTTTTGGTTGATGCCGGCATAGCCGAAACCCGGCTCGAAGCGGTCGGGTTTGGTGAGGAAAAGCCGATTGCCGAAAATAATACCGACGAAGGCAAAGAGAAAAACCGACGCGTCGAGTTCAACGTCGTCGATCAGTAGATACAGGAGGAATACGTTATGAAAAAATTAAGATATCTGATTGTAGTGGGGATACTCCTGGTGACGGGGATGCTCATGGCGGCTTGTGCGGCTAAGCTTAATCCTCGTTTTCAGTCCAATCTGGCCTCGGCGTTGGAAGCCAAAAAAAGCGAATTCAAGCAGTGTTATGAAACAGCGCTCCAAGAGGACCGCGATGTCAAAGGAAACTTAAAACTAAACCTTGCTTTTCAACCCAAAGCCACACAACCGCACAACGCCTCGGTGGTCGAAAGCGAAATCATTGATCCGGAGATGAAACAGTGTGTCTCCAAAGTGGCGAAGGGTACCACGACACCAGCGGCCCCCGGCAAGTACGTCGAGGCCAAGTACACCGTCAATTTCGATTTCGAATAGGTCATTTAACCAAACCCCGCCATTTGTTCCCCAAAATGTTTAGAGAGAACGCTGCACGTTGAGAATCAGCCCTTAGAGCCCTTAGTAAATGTGCCGCCCAGCTAACCCCAATCAACGAGACTTTGGGCCCCCCCCGGTTTGGAACTTCATGCCAAAGCAGATCGAGATAATCCAGTTCAGTATCTGATTTTATCGCCACAAAAACGCCGACCTGTTAAGGATATTCAGTCCGCGTGGTGG
>JAABSF010000030.1 GCA_011390535.1 Deltaproteobacteria bacterium
ATAAGGAAAGGTTCATGAAGGTTTTTTAAAAAGGAAATTCCGATGGGCTCTCATAAAGCAGCCCGGGTAGTTTCTTATAGAATGGAACAGTGCCGACGATGCGGTAAAGACTCAGACAAGCTGGTGATACGCTGCTTCAAGACAAACGATAATTGTCTACCGAACCTTTGTGTAGCTCATAAATCGGAGTAATTCCTCGTATAAAAATAGAGTTGTCTGTAAGGAGTTTTATTTGACTTAAGTGCTGTACGGTTTTGCGATAAACCTCTTGTTTTTTGGATGATTCTACTAAATATGCCGTAGAGTGTTTATGTTTAAGTGGTGTTTTAGTTTAGACAAAGAATGAAAGGGAAATCTTGCATGATACATAAAGAGAAAACCACATTGATTAATGATGTTGTTCTTAGTGTTTTGGTTTTTGTTGTCATCTGCACCTGGATTGGTTGTGGTAAACTGGCGGAAGAAGGTGAAAAATATACCCCGGATCCGAACATTTTTACCAAAGAGCCCAGCGAGGAGTCAATTGTGTCACTGGATGTTGTTGATGAGGAGAGCGCAGAGACTGTTACGTTGCGATTTCCCGTGGATCAGTTACTGGTGATGGCTGAGGAGGGCGTTGATCCGGCAGCTATGGAGGCAGCCGCTCAGGATTTGGGTGGAACCTTGGTGGGACAAATTCCGCCAATAAACTGCTATCAGTTCCAGTTTCCCATCACCACTATTGCCGAGCTTGATCAGAAGGCGGAAGCAGCAAGGGAGCGATCTGAGGTGGAGTCGGCTGGATACAATCTCCTCGCAGAAATCTACGATTCCTCGCCTCAGTTCACCAAGTGTCTGGCGGACGGAGACAACGACGCTTTAGAAAATGAACAGCGCTGCGCCTTTGAGCGCATAGGCTACTATAGTCTTGTGCCTATAATGGATGAGGTGAAATCCAAATCGATGACATCTCTGAACGATGTAAAAATTGCGGTATTGGATTCCGGATTGGAGGGAATGTGGTTCAAAAGCGATGCAACGCTGATAGATCTTGACGGGGGCGAGCTAAAACACAGTACAGATACTGCTCACGACATGCACGGTACTAAAGTGATCGGTTTGATTGCTGCCAAAGATAAGGATGGATCCATCAACGGGCTTGCGTCGAGGATTTTGGGAAAGCATTTGAAGCTCTATTTCAGTGTAATGAATACGAACCCATTGGCGTTGGCAACGGTCGCCGGATACGCTGTTCAGGCCGTGACCAGGGCCAAAGTCGATTTTGTCCACATGAGTCTGGGATGGAGACTGCTGCAAAACTCAAATATCGCAGATAGTATGAATTTAACAACAAGTAGAAAGGTATGGGAGAAGATACTTAACAAGTATGAAAATGTGACTTTCATCGCCGCTGCACCTAACGAACCCTTCAAAATTCGTCCTCACAACGCGGTGCCTGTGGGTATCACCTCGGACAACATCATCGCGGTCGGAGGGACTCAGGCGTGTGATTCGATGGCCAGATATGAATCTACGGCCTATGGGCCTTACATTCAAATATCGGCCCCGGCCAAAGGAGTTCCGGTGATAAATCCAATCGATATAAACGGTGCGCCCAAGCTGGTAGAAGGCAATTCTTTTGCTGCGCCTATGGTGACTTCTACAGCTGCGATCTTGAAATCAATCAAACCGGAGCTGAAACCCAAAGAAATCAGAGATTACCTTGTTTATAATGCCGGTCCCACACACGCAAATCCCGAGGCCCCGGAAGAGATTGACCCTTTTTTGGACATGGCTGAGCCCGTGGTGAAGCTGCTTTTAGACATGGAAAAAGGAGAAGAGCTTTTTGACCGGGATATGGATGGAGAGACTGACGGAATTGGTATCATAAAGAGCCGCTTGTGCAGCGAGACCTATCTATCCGTCGAAGGACTTGGATCCTATCACTTCGAGAGTCAGATGGATCAGGATGATTGGGGAGAACAGTCCTATGCTGCTGCAACGATTACTTCGGAGAATATAACGATTAGCATGTCCGAAGATGACAGTGTTGAGCATGTGTTTTTTCAAATAGAGATATATAAGCCTTTTGAAATCGGCAAGAATTACAACTTGCCGGAGGAAGGAGAGGCTTCTTTTTTATGGCAAAAAAAGGACGGAACAGAGATGTTGATAGGCAACAGTGCTGTGGATTTAGAAGACCAAAGCGGTGTTGTATTGACAAGCTGTGCAATTCTGGACAGAAAAGAAGTCAATGGAGTGTCTTTGCCCATTTTGCTTCAAGTCGAGGGAATGTACGCCGGGCAGCTTGTGATCAGTGAAGGTCTTATTGATGAGACTGCGGCGAATTACAATGCCAATTCATTTTTCAATTTTCCCACAGTGGTGCAGTTTTCATTGCCTGAAGATGCTGAGCTTGTAGAACAATTGGAAGTCAGTTGTTTGAATGGGTTATTTGTTATGCACTGATCTAAGGTGTCAGATGTTGGCAATTAAGCTTTTTTGCTTGGTTCTTCTTCGTTTATTGTCGTACCGCGCTGGTTGTAACCCAAGTGGGCGGCACGTCTAAGCAATCAAGAGATGTATAGATTCTCGGAGCCCCCACCTGTATTACCAGCTTTTCGTTTCCCGTTGCTGTAATCAGTTCGCCTTGTTCTCCCGGCGCCAAGGTGATTGACTTCTCCTCCGGTTGAAAAGACGGATCCTGGAAGTGCAGTGTTATCGGGATGTAGGCTACCTTGCCGCAAGTCGCCTCCACTGGTTCGCATGGCAGGTCGGATGTATCGCCGGAGAATTCCCCATTGTACTGACTCAGTAATAACTCTCCATTTAAGCTGCGAATTTTCACTGACTGGTTCACCCAAAATGGTCCTTGTGATTTAATGTCTACTGTAACGGTGTCACCCTCACTTACCGGAAATTTTGTTCCATCCGGGAGCGTTACGGAAAGAACAATGAGAGTGCCGTCTTTCGTTAGCTCAAGCTCCAAATGGTCCTTATCTTCATCGACTGATAGCACTATGGCTTCGCCGGTCAGATCCACAACGCTGCCGGAACTAATCCAGACTTCGTCTACTGATATGGAGAGATTCAATTCAGAAGCGTTATTGTCGGAACACAATGTTCCCACAGCTTGCCCGCAGCCTGAAAACAATACACCTACCGTGATTGATAGAAATGAAGCTGCGGCAATACACAGCAAAACGGAACAAGAAAAGACACTTGAAATACGAGCATTGCCTTCTTGCTGTGTTTGTGATGAGTCCTTGATTGTTTTTTTCATGGTTTCCTCGGTAGTTTGTTCATTATTTTATCTGATAGTTCAGCAATATCCATGCCATGGAAGCATTTCTTAGGCTATGAATAGTGATCTGTTCTGAATGGATATGCAGTCTTGGGTTTTTTATCTGATTCCCGACTCCCGTGTCAGAGTTTGTAGGTTTTTTTGTTTTTGTGTATCCGCTTTGTGATCCCCTGTTTTTGAAGCGGTTCCCAAGTTGATTCGTCTGCGTTGATTCATCTGCGTTGATTCATCTGCGTTGATTCATCTGTGTTGTTTCGTCCGGTGTTGATTAACAGGGGTTGCCCTGAGGGGTTACTCAACACAGCTTGCCGATGGTGAGTTTGCGTGCTAGCAAAAATCAGGAGAAAAAGAATGAAAAAACTCAACGATGTGCTGCTCGACCATGAACCGGGCAGTGAAATTATGATGGGAAACTGGGCGCTGGTACGGGCCATGATAGAGGCCGATGTGCGTGTTGTCACATCCTATCCCGGTTCTCCGACACCGGAAATAGGCGCGGCGATACTCGGATTGCCGAGTGAAAAAAGGCCCATGTATTTCGAGTGGTCGGTAAACGAGAAGGTTGCTACAGAAGTGGCCTTCGGCGCTTCCTTAAACGGGCATCTGAGCTGTGCTTTTTTTAAGAGCGTGGGGCTTAATGTAGCAGCTGACAGCTTCGTACAGCTTGGTCACATGGAGCTGGTAGGAGGTTTGGTGATCGTATTGGGTGATGATCCGGGAGCCAATTCGTCGCAGAACGAACAAGATAACAGACATTTTGCGCGGCTTTCATATACGCCTGTTCTTGAACCTGCTTCTCCCACCGAGGTTATGCACATGTTCAAACAGGCCTGTGGTTTGTCCCGGGACATGCGAATGCCGGTTATTTTGCGACTCACAACTCACGTGTGTCACCACAAGGAGCTTGTGCATTACGGCTCATGGTCTCCGCCTGAACGTGACGACACCCCGCGTTTTGATAAGAAGGCCGGGCCTTATATTCCAGTAGCTGCGACTGTGTTTCCCCTGAAGCAGCGTGCCTTGAAAAAGCTTGAGCAAGTAAGGGCATGGGCTGACGATAAAGCGCCCGTCCAGAGCTCGCCGGGGAGCGGTGGAACGTTGAGGGATGATTTGAAAAAAAAAGGATCGCAGGACTGGGTGGATAAGCCTTCACAACCCGAAGCTGTTTTTGAGACGCCACTAAACAGAGTCGTGGACAATGGTAATTGTGAGCGCGGGGTGATCACCATGGGGCTGCCCTATCTGTCACTCATTGATGTGCTCGCCGACGCAGAAGAAAAGCCCGACATTTTAAAGCTGGGCATGGTTCATCCACTGCCCCGCGAGACAGTGGTCCGTTTTTTAGAGCACCATTCCGAAGTTAAAATACTGGAAGAGCTGGATGACTTTTTAGAGCAACAGATTAAGGCTTTGGCCTATGATCGTGGGCTGAAGACCCGCATCATTGGTAAAGAGACTCTGGAAGAGTGGATGGGTGAGTACACTCCAGACAAGGTCGCCGAAGTATTGCGTGCTTGTTGGGGGGATTTGTTGCCTGTCTCCGGTGAGATTCCACAAGTGGAAGAACATCTTACAGCCCGGGGGCCCCGTCCGCCTCAACTTTGCCCGGGTTGCGGACATCGTACAGTGTTTCATGCGGTGCGAGGGTGGCTCAAAGAAAATGACATTGCCGTTGCGGACATCGGATGCCACACCCTCGGGTTTTTGCCTCCTTATGAAGTAGGAGACGCTCTTTTATGTATGGGTCACTCGAATGGCACGGCGGCCGGTCTGGGGTTGTTCAACAATACGCGCCGCGTGATCGCCTTTATCGGCGATTCAACTTTTTTTCATGCCGGATTGCCGGGTATTGTCAACGCGGTTTTTAATAAGCACAATCACACTTTGATCGTAATGGAAAACGGCACCACAGCCATGACCGGCCATCAAGATCACGCGGCCGGCGGCACCAACACCCGCGGTCCGACTGTAGAGATACCCGTGCAGCAAGTTTTGGAGGGGCTCGGTGTGACACAGGTCACCCGCGTCTCCGCCTATCAAGAAGATAAGCTGCGCGCGGCCCTTGATGAGAGCTTTTCAACCCCTGGGTTTTCGGTCATTATCGCGAGCCATCCATGTATGCTCAAAAAAACCCGTGAGCGCCGCCGCCAAGGCAAGAAGCCTCTGGTGCCGGTGCAGGTGAACGAGAGTTGTGAACGCCATTATATATGTCTGAGCGAGTTCGCTTGTCCCAGCTATCAGATTGCAGACGACGGAGGAGTGTGGGTGCAAGAGGATCTGTGTATTGGTGATCGTTCATGCATGCAGACCTGCCCGGTGAACGCAATAACTCCCCGCCCCAAGGAGACGAACCCCAAGGAGACGGACAATGACTGATAAATTCGACGTATACATGATCGGGGTGGGTGGTCAAGGGATCGGGCTATTGAGCGAAGCACTCGCCCGGGCGGTTTGGGCGAGCGGACAAGATGTGCGCGGAGTAGACACTCATGGCCTGGCTCAACGAGGGGGCACAGTGGTGTCGCAGCTGCGCGTCGGCGCTGATGCACACACTCCTCTTATTCGTGCTCACTCCGCCGAGTTGGTGATCGCCATGGAACGTAACGAAGCCCTGCGAGGGGTCTTGTCTCACGCCAAGCCGGGTGGCACCCTGCTCTGGTATGACGCCGTGTGGCAGCCTCTTGGGGTACGAATAAGATCTGAGGTGCCACTTAAACGCGAGTCTATAGCACAGGCCTGCGAGCAGTTAGGTGTTACCGAGCGGAGAGTTTTTGTAGAAGAGTTGATGGATGCGCGTATGCAAAACACCGCCATCCTGGCAACTATTGCTCATGGGGGGCTCATGCCAAACGTTTCCCGAGAGAACCTGCGCGACGCTCTCTCGGATCTGCTGGGTGGGGCTACATTGGCGAATAACCTCTCTCTTTTCGATGGCTTGAGCGGCCCCGGCGATTGATTTTCTATGAACCTGCCCATGGATCACTGTTGGGTCTTACCGGATAGAGAGATGTTGGCGGATAGTGGTTATGGATTCTTGGGTCATGATCTGTGGAACGGCAAGCGGGCCGAAGGCTACATCGGTGTGGCCGCCGTCCGGTACGATTTGATAATCTACTGTAACACCATCATTGACCAAAACTTCGACCACTTGGGTGGTGTGGCTCTCGGGGGTGACCTCGTCCAGTGCTCCTTGATAGATAAGCAGCGGGGCTGTTGAATTAAAGGGGGCGATGCGGTTCAGCTCAAAGGCGACGCCGAAGAGTTGGTAATTATCCCAGCTTCCCGAGAGATACGCCGCAGAAAATGAAGATGTAAATATATCCGACAGAGCGGTTGGAAGCATTGGGCTTAAGGTGTCTTCCCCTTCGCTGGTGTATAGGCAATAAGTCTGCATGGTTTCATCTATGTCAGGGGTCAGGGTGGAAGAGAAGATGGGGTCGCCGTCATAGTCGTAGTGTTTGGACCAGGCCCAGAATGTGAGGGCGTGATAGACAAGGTGAGGTCCATCCATGGCTGCGCCCTGGCGCCAGAGCTCTGCCCACACTGTTGCCGGACCCGAGGCCGCGAATAACCGAATGTCAAGATCCGGGGCGTATGTTTCATGTTGTGCGGCTGCTGCCAGGGATGCGTGGCCGCCCTGGCTCAACCCTGCCGTTGCGTAACGATTTGAAAGCGGGACGCTCTGTAGGCGGGCGAGTTGGGTCGCCACTCGGAGGCTGTCCAGCACCGCGCGCCCTTCAGATTCGCTCACCAGGTATGGGTGGACACCCTCTGTGCCCAGGCCGGGGTAATCCAAGGCAACTCCGATAAAACCGCGTGCACCGAAGGTACCGGCCAGCCCCGCCCCTGTCACCGTGCCGGTGAGTGCACAAGAATCCCCAACTCCGGTGGTGCCGTGAGCGTTGGCTACTATGGCATAACCTGCGGAAGGAGGTCCTTCCTGATAGGGGATTGTAACAGTGGCCAAAGCCTCACGTCCGTCAGTGAAATAAGCTAAAGTGTAGACGGTGTAACCGTTTTCCACCGTGACGCCGCTCTCTACAGCGCCCTGCAAGAACTCCTGCGTGTAATCGCCTACCTTGTTAAAACTTCGGAGGCAGCCGTTTTTTTCACAATATGGATCAGGGGGTGCTGCGTCGGGGAGGTGAGCATCCAAACCATCGGCGTCGTTCAAGGCGCAGTCGTCAAGGGTGCATCCATCGCGCAAAAAACCTCCGTCTCTTTCGGTGTGTGTACTACCATCTCCTCCGTCGGCGAGAGAGGAAGACGAGCCTTCGCAGCCCGCCCACAGAGCTCCACAAACCACCAGTGCCGTTAAAAGGGAAGACATGGTCAAGGTTCTCGTTTCAACGAGTTTGATACGTTTTTTTCGTTTAACAGATGTGAAAAGCCTAAACATTTTGATGCATTCAATAAGTCTAAAAGTCTAATCCAGATGATTATGGAGCACGAGCAACAAGAGGTCAACGGGCTTTGGGGGCAAGTATTTCTAATTATAAAACGCTTTATAAATCGCTCTGTTGTTTATTTGCCGGAGACTTGTTGCCGGAGACTTGTTGCCGGAAGAAGAGTGTATTATTGTCCACCAAATGAACGAAAACAAGCTCAAAAAAAGATCCGGTTTTCTTCCAATTTTTGGTTTTCTGCCTATTCATTTTTTCTTGTTGTGTGTGTGGGGTTTTCTGGTTGCCGGTTGCGGTGGTACTTCAGGGGTTCTTAGATCCCCCAGGTTGAAGGTGGAGCATGGATCCAAATCTTTGGACAGGTGGCTTCGATCCGGGGAGCAGTCAGAGATTACACCGGAGATCCAAGAGTTGGCCAAAAAACTTGAGGCGGAAGATCCATGGGTCACCTTGCGACGAATCAATCGCTGGGTGTTAACCCACAACAAGCAGGTGAAACGCAGCAGAGCTTGGCGGAAGAGCGTGTTTCGCAAACGCACGGCCGCTCAGCTTCTAAACAGCGGTGAGATGACCGGATGTGGTGATTTTGCCGTTTTACTAGCCGCCTTGTTCAGGGCGGCGGGTTTTCCCACTGTTTACGTGGGATCATTGAAGAAGGATTGGGTTCGGGGTTGGGCGGACGGAAACAGGAGCGGTTCTTTTATGGGGCACTCCTTTCTGGAAGTTTATGTAAATGGAGAGTGGATCTTGGTTGATTCTACTGAGGGTTATTATTGGAGAGGCTATGACCCGAAGAATCCTAACCTTCCTCGTGGCTACTATGCATACGGCAAGGGTGTTGACCCATGGGATTTGGGGATTAAGAGTCTGCCCATACTGATCCAATCGATGAAAAACATCGCAGAAAAGATAGATCCGGATGAGTTCAAAAAACCATCTTATCGCCAGGGGTTTTTGACTCCACATTTGGTGTTGGTTTCAAGCCCGAAAGTGTTCAAAACTCTTAAAGAGAGAACGAAAGGGCTGCGTTTCTTGTTTTTGTCGATTAAAAGGCTTGAAAAGAACCCCGATAAAGCCGGGGGGAAAAATGTTTTGGTGCTGATGAAGACCAAAATATTACCCCGACGTATTCACCGCATCGCTTCTCCTTTAAATATAGACTCTTTTAAAGAGAAACTGCCTCTCGATGAATCTAAATATCCGCGTGTTGTCATCCAAAAAGATCGCGCTATCTGTGTGGCGGCTGCGCCCTCGGCTAAGGAGTTGGCGAAAAAGGCTCTATCATTCATCAAGGTGCGAGATGGTGATGAGCATGCTCTTCGTCCCGAGTTGTGCCGTCGCCCGGGAAATTCCCCGAAAAATAGTCCTACGAATGCGTCGGCAAATAAAACCGAAAAAAGTGCGGCAAAAAACCAGGAGAGACGCCCTGCAAAAGGTCATACAAAAGCTTCGGTAAAAGCTCCGGCAAAAGCTTCGGTAAAAGCTCCGGCAAAAGCTCCGGCAAAAGCTCCGGTAAAAGGTCCGGCAAAAGCCCGATAGAGTGATCCTTAAGAGATGAACTTCTCAGACTAGCTTACTCCCACATCATTGGTCTCGGGCTCCAGATGCCGCAATGAAAACCAAAAGTGGAATTGCGTCCCGGCGCCTGCCCGGGTATCCTTTTAAAATAGAACCACAAGATTTTTTCAATTGCTTAAAAAAGACGATTTTATTCATGTTTTTAATTCTTTTTATGTATTAGGTGATCGTGATGAGGAAAAAAATTATTGGTTATTTTATAAGCTTATTTTTTGTCTGTGTGCTGGTCTCTTGCGGAGATAATGGTGTTGATCCGGGCTATTGTGGAGACGGCATAGTAGGGCAGGGCGAAGAATGCGACGACGGCAACAATGAAGACGGGGATGGTTGTTCGGCGGATTGCATGCTCGAGCAAGAGCTGCAGTGTCCCGACGACATGGTCCTAGTCGAAGCCGACGCCGAGCTGGGGGTTTCGCGGCCTTTTTGTGTTGATATATATGAAGCGTCTCGATCCGACGCCACAGAGACGGAGATGGGCACTGATACCTCGATGGCGGTTTCTCAGCCCGGAGTGATTCCCTGGCACGTTAACCCGATGACCGCTGATGCATTTGATCAATTCAAGGCCGCCTGCGAGGCGGCAGACAAGCGGATTTGCGAAAAGTCGGAATGGTACAGCGTGTGCGCCGGTCCGCAACGGACAAGCTATGTTTGGGGCGATAGTTTTGATCGGATGATTTGTAACTGTGTGGATACGTTTTGTGAAGAATACTGCCGGGATCATCCGGAGATACAAGATTGCGATACGGGTTCCAATTGCGGATACACTTACAATTCTTTTCATGTTGTGCCGACCGGTCGGTTTCAAGATTGTGTATCGGCAAGTGGTGCCTATGACGTGTGCGGGAATGTTTGGGAAATCGTCCCTTCATCTGATGATGGACGTGGCTACGAGGTTCGTGGAGGAGCCTATAACTGCGCAGGAGCAGAGCAACGGTTGCAGTGTACTTATAACGCCGGTTGGACGGCACTGTATGCAGGTTTTCGCTGTTGTAAAGATCCTCAGTAAGTTCACAAGTCAGGAGCCACAAGACATCAAGACATCAAGACATAACGTATAATTAGTTGTAGTTGTTTCCTGTAAAAACGGTTTTCAATGGCCGTCTATAATCGGTCTTTGATGTTTTTTGTGTTTGCTAAAACACTTTTTTAAAATAGGCTGAATGTGTGCTAAGATGGCAAGGAAATGAGCTGTTGTATGTTAACCGGATTTTGCCTTTTACTATGAGCAGATGATTAAAAATAAGTTAAAACCGAAAATATATATTATGAATTCTGAGAAAAAACCGAGTAAAGAAGAATCAACAGAAAATGGTTTGAGGTTTTTTGAAGGGATAGACAACATCGGGCGGTTTTTGGCTGTAATTCTTTGCTTGGTTGTAGTTGTCATTTTTTTGCAACCGGCGGGGTGTTCGGTGAAGTTCGGCTCAGGTGGAGG
Source organism: Deltaproteobacteria bacterium (assembly GCA_011390535.1). Taxonomy (GTDB): domain Bacteria; phylum Myxococcota_A; class Polyangia; order HGW-17; family SLPX01; genus SLPX01. The sequence goes on from JAABSF010000030.1 coordinate 10,703, forward strand.
GTCGTGCGGCGACGGTGTGCTTGAGGGCGAAGAGTTGTGTGACGGCACTGATTTTGGAGGTCAGACTTGCGCTGATTGGACTGTTTATGAGCAAGGAGAGCTCCTCTGTAATGATGACTGCACCATGAACTTCTCATTATGCTACACATGTGGAAATGGAGCTGTGGAGGGTCCTGAAGAGTGCGATGGGGAAGAGTTGAAAAACAAGACCTGCGCAAGTTTGGGTTTCGATGGCGGAACTCTTGCTTGTCTTCCCGACTGTTTAGGTTTTGACACCAGCGGATGCGAAAGCGTTGAGGTATGTGGCAACGACGTAGCCGAAGGTGATGAAGTGTGTGACGGTCCTGATATGAGAGGGGAGACTTGTGATAGCCAAGGGTTTGATGGAGGAGGCACTTTGGCTTGTCTCTCCGATTGTTCAGGGTTTGATACCAGTGGATGCGAAAGCGTTGAGGGGTGTGGTAACGGCGTGGCCGAGGATGGAGAAGTGTGTGATGGTCTGGATTTGGGAGGGGAGACTTGTGAGAGTATGGGGTTTGACAGCGGCACATTATCGTGTCTTCAGGATTGCTCTAATTATGATGTTTCCGGTTGCTCCAGCATCCATGCAATTGGGGGAGTAATAAGCTACTATGAAGAACAGGGAACGATATACAGAATTCATACCTTTGAGAGTGACGGCGAGTTGGAAGTGATCGAAGGCGGCGAACTGGAATATCTCATCGTTGCAGGAGGAGGTGGTGGTGGGCTCGGTAATGACAGCTCGTCCGGAGGAGGAGGAGGAGGAGCGGGAGGAGTTCTCTATGGCGCACTCAGTGTAAGCCCGGGAGACTATCCAATTATTGTGGGAAGTGGAGGTTTAGGAGGGACATGCAATCCAACTTGTGGCGAGAGTGGACAAGGAACAAACGGCGGAGACTCTTCATTCAGCGGGCTCATAGCCATTGGAGGAGGAGGTGGTGGAGGCTGTGAAGGTGCTGTCGAAGATGGAGGTAATGGCGGGAGCGGTGGAGGAAGCTCACGTAACAAAGATCCTGGTGTGGGAGCCTCCGGCCAGGGAAACGATGGAGCTGTAGGAGATCTAGATCCCGACGGTATGACGCAATCATACCATGGAGGTGGAGGTGGAGGAGCAGGCTCGATGGGAGGGATCAGTGATGAGGGGAGAAGCGCAGGAGGTGGTGTAACCATTGATATATCCGG
>JAABSF010000280.1 GCA_011390535.1 Deltaproteobacteria bacterium
TGCACATCTGGCCAATTTATACAGCCAGATCAAGACTACAAAGACCACCAAGCTGGTAATAAGTGAGCCCTTCTACCCACAAAAAACCGCCAAGACAGTAGCTAAACGTTTCGGCCTGAAACACATAATGCTTTCCCAGCTTGTGGGCGGCGTCAAAGGAACCAGTACATATATCAACAATATTGATTATAATGTAAGAACAATAGTGGAAGCGCTCAAATAAACGAAGGAAGGCAAATGACCCTAACCGACAAAAAAGAGTGCAGGGAGTCCGTAGTTTTAGACAATCTCCAATTCGGCTATCCGGGAGCCTGGAACCTGGGGCCCCTAAACCTGGTCCTTCACCATGGAGAGTTTTGGGGTATGATTGGTCCCAACGGTGCGGGAAAAAGCACATTGCTGAAAACAATCCTCGGGCTGGTGCCCCCTCTCTCCGGAAAAGTTGTCGGTTTAGGGGGAAAGAAAATGCAGTGCAGTAAAGTGTCCTATGTACCTCAAAGAAAAGTATTGCCAATGCATTTCCCTGTTTCAGCGCTCCATGTTGTCCTGATGGGGCTCACCGCCAACAAAGGGCTTGCCCGCCCCTTCGGGAAAAGTGATCGGATGAAAGCGTTGAAGTCCCTCGATGAAGTCGGCTTGAAGCGTGCCGCGCATCAACCTTTCCGAGAGCTGAGCGGCGGTGAGCAGCAACGCACCCTTCTGGCCAGAGCGTTGGTATCAAATCCATCCATCCTTATATTGGATGAACCCACCACGGGAATGGATGTAGACGCTGCCCGCCGGATCCTTCATCTAATCACGGATCTCTCGGCTGAGCGCAACCAAACTGTCTTGATGGCTTCTCACATGCTTGAAGATGTTCGAGAACATACCCACAAGGTCATTTACATACATCGTATAAAGAATCTAATAAGAATCGGTGATCCTTGTGAAATCCTGGCTACCACAGGAACAGAAGACTCCGCTTTCGCCGATCCTGTGGATTGCAGGTGATTTGAATCTACAACTGTTAAAGTCGACAGAAGTAATTTAGCACTTGAGTTTTTGCTTCGGTGCCGAAAAAAGGAAGTTATGAGCCAACACGCAGCCGAATTCATGGATAGGTTTTTCCAACTGTTTTTCTCTTCTTTTTTGACGAATATCGCAGTTGGGGTTTTGTGCGGTCTCATAGGGTTATTCATCGTCCTGCGAAGAATGATCTTCGTGTCGGCGGCGCTCTCCCAGGTGGCAGGTGCAGGTCTAGCCATGGCCTTCTTCATAGGCGCTGTTTTGGCGCCTCACGAGGGCGCTCCACCGCCACCGGTTCGAATAGATGAACAGATGGATGTAGGCCCGGTCGAAAAAGACACGGAAGAGATCCGTGACATTCTGGAAGAAGAGTTCCCGGACATAGGTGTCGAAGATGAAGATGAAGATGAAGATAAAGAAGAAAACAAAGCTCTCCCAGGTGGCACAAAAGGAGATGCACGCAACGATGACACCAGTTTGAAGCAAAAGAACCCTAATGCCGACAAAAGAGAGAAACAAAAGACAAGCGTCGCATCCAACATCAATCAAGAGTCTAAAAGAGCGTTGTCCGGGAGCTCTCGCGAGAATAAACAAAAAAAGTCCAAGGCTCATTTAGTCGAGATCCCTGCGGCGTTCTTGGCGATTTTGGTGACCATACTGGTCTCACTCCTTTTAGCTAAACGCGCCACCACAACCAAACAAGAACAGACGAAAGAAGAGACTGTAGTGGGCGTCCTCTTCATCCTGGGATCAGCCCTCGCCCTCGTGTTTGCAGTTAAAGCCGACAAAGCAGCGCATGAAATACAAGACGTCTTATTCGGAGTGGCGGTGCTGGTTCCCAAGGAACAACAACAACTTGTAGCCATAATGGGAATCATCGTACTAGCTGCCTATATATTAATGTTCAAAGATTTTACTTTTGTCAGCTTTGATCCTACCGCGGCGATTGTCTCCGGGTTCCCCATAGGTTGGGCCAACGCAGTGCTCTTCATCCTCATCGCAGTCGTCATAGCAGTATGCACCCGCGCGGTGGGAGCCATGCCCGTCTTTGCGCTTACAGTGCTCCCGGCTACTGCGGCCCTGTTATTACATGATCGGATCGTACCTGCCGCCTTCACTGCCGCAGTGCTGGGAGGAGTCTCAGCAGGTGCAGGTTATTTCATCACCGGCCTGTGGGAGCTTCCAGTGGGGCCGTGTATTGCACTGGCTGCCACTGTACCCCTGATAGGTGCGGCTTTTTACCGCCGGTGCTGTCGCTGGGCTATGACAAAAAAGGATCGTAAAAGCGCAGCCGCCGTTCACGGAAGCGCGAAATAATCTCTCCCCAACGTAGACATGTCTTCAAGCAGCCCAGACTGAATCCTGAAAAACCTCGTCTAATTATGGTTTAAGCCCTACTAAACAGGTTTTATTATTTGACCATATAAGTTATAGTAATGAGCGATGCACTTTTTCAGGGAGAAGTAATCAGCCATGCAACAAACTAATCGAAGAGAGTCTTATCGGTACCCAATCAAAATCCCCGTGAACATTCTGATTAACGGTGAGATGATGGACGGAGTATCCAGAAACCTGTCAATGGGAGGGATGTGCCTGGAAATCATCGGTACTCAATTGTTTCAAAACCCTATTGACTATGCTGATGACACTGCGGTGTTAACATTCACTCCACCCGAGGGTTCAATGGAAATCATCGTAGAAGCGCTCATCTGCTGGAACAACGGGGAAAACACCCTCGGGGTAAGATTCAATGGTCTAAGCCCTTGGGCGAAAACAGCCATGAGCGATATCCTGAATACGTACAAAGAAAGAGTTGCGAGAATTAGATCCAAAGACTCGGTGCGAGCCGAGCCTATGGCGACGTAACGGCTCTGGTGGTAAGAATTATTGCGCAGGCGGAAACAGCCCTCATTTGCACTGATTGCCCAAACTAGGCTCTTTTGCCCGAAGTTCGGCATCCCACATCTTTGTAATCCATCCACAACACTTCTGAAAATCCGCCCGCGGAAGAGATCTATAATACTCCAGCACAAAAACAGCAGCACAAATCCCCAGCACACCGAAAACCCAGTTTATTGCAGGAGATCTGTACTTGGTTTGTTTCTCAACCACAGCCTTCTTCGAAAAAACAGCCCTCTTTCCAGCCCAATTCCAAGGGAAAGAACCTGTCGCCATATATAACAACATTATTCCTCCCACTAAGAAATAGGGCCACAGAGAGAAGATGCCACGCCAACTCACAAGATATCTTCCCGCGTTGTCGGCGACATATCCGCGCTCCAAGAGATACCCTACCAAATCGTATAGGGGATTGATGAAGCTCTTGGGAAAATGCGGGAAAGTAGCGCTGGTTAACATATAAACCACCATTCCCACTGCAACCGTCGATACAACAAAGATCCAAGCGGGTCCATGCACCCAACACATCCCGAAAGCCACGGCCGCACCCAAGGTGAGAAAAGGCAGCATAACTGCAAGATAGCGCGGACCCACCTGCCATCCTCCATGCCAAAATGTCACTGATACTACAAACCAGATATAAAAAGAAACCATAGCGAAAACAACAAGCGCTTCTGGAGCTCCGAAGACAAGCTGTTCCCCTATGCCTTTCTCTGAATTCTTATAAGGAATGGCTCTCAATCCTTCTTTGCTTGCTCCGTCGTGAGCGTCCTTTTTTCCACAAGCACAAAAAATCACCCACGACGCCGCATACAACCACAAAAACAACCTGAGCGCAGATCTGAAAACCGAAAACCCAGAGGGCACAAAAAAATAAACCACCCCCGTCAATATAAACAAAACCCCAAAATATAAGGCTTTTCGCCCCCATACCTTCTCATAACCGCACTCTTCGTGATTTGACACACCCACAAAACCCCAGCAAGCCGTCAACAAAGGCAACCCCATGACCCACACACTCTCAGTAGTAAAGGCGGCTAAAACAGGCGCCAAGATTCCACAAGCGATAATTGCGCATCCCAACACCATGTCGGCAAAGCTCTCGTACTGTTCAGTTCCTCTACTGAAAAGATAGTCAGCCCCAAAAATCCCGAATAAGGCCCATAAAACAACTCCCAAACCCAACAAGTCCAGAAACCTGCCGGTCCAAACTGCTGCTCCCGCTCCCCTATAAACAGCAGTTAGTCCGGCGGTGAGAATGATCACACCACCACAAATTTTCCAAAGTGAAGATCGAAACCCGCTTGAAGCTGCAGCATGGGTCTTTCTTTTCAGCATCCCGTACAAACCCAAAACCACGAACAACGTCCAGGGAGACAGGAAGATTAGGCCATCACGGGCGGAAAAAAGTGTAGCCCAAAAAGGCTTTTTTTGGGGCCCCACTATGCCCATAAAACCCTGGGCGTGAAGTCCATGATCCTCGCCTGCGATGAGAAAACCATACCCCGTCCAGAATGGAGATCCGTAACAATAGTAATGATACAATCCAAGAAAGAAGAGAGGTACCGCCCCACCTAACAGGCCCCAAACAATCTTCTTATCGATGCCGACCTTGTAAACTCCGTAAACGGCTAAAATCACAACTCCGAAGCCCGCCTGATAGTCACTCGCGATCGCCATCCCACCACAGATACCGGAAAAAACAAGCCTCAAGGCCGCATGGCCGTCAGAGTGATGATCGTTCTCAACATCACCCGCAAGACCACCACCCTCTTCCTTTCTACCGGACCACAAT
>JAABSF010000281.1 GCA_011390535.1 Deltaproteobacteria bacterium
CCGTCCAACTCTTATCTCTACGGAGATACGACCTCAATTTCACCAAAGGGATGGTTTGCAGCACAACAAGGGGGAAAAAGAGAATCTTCAAAAACCTCTATAAATCAGTGCAGCAGCGATGATGAGTGTAAAAAGGGATATTTTTGCTCTTATACAGAGGGTATCTGCAAGAAAGTCCAGCGACGGATAAACATAGCATACCTCTTCTATCTCTCAGGAGATCGGCGTTTTCTGTCGGTGTTGGGGTTGTATATGCAGAAAAAGGGACGAGATGGTTTTCGCATGGCGTTTCCCTTTTATTGGCATTTTTGGGGCAAGAATTACGACACCAAAATAGTCTTCCCATTATTTGGAAGAATCCACAGACAAGCGAAAAAGCGCACCGACACGATAATTCTGCCTTTTCACCACTGGAAAAGTAAAAGAGGCCACGGCTTCAATATATGGCCGTTTCTTTTTTACTCAAATTACGGCAAAAAAGGCACACAGTTTACACTGCTGCCGTTTGGTCATTATGAGCGAGAGGGCGACTTCAAGGGGTACGGTTTTTTAACCCCGGCGGGGTTTTATTATGGAAGCTCCAGCCGAACTCACCGGACCTGGTCGCTGGTTCCGTGGGCATTCGGCACTGCGACTCCGGAAAAGGCCTTCACATGGACTTTTCCCTTTAATTTCTATACTCGAAGAGGGAACGACAAAAAATGGTTCTTCATGCCCTTGGCTTATGCTCGGCGTCGAGGAACCTTGCACAGAACATTTTTGTTCCCGCTTTTTTATTCATGGGGTGACCGACATCAAAACAATTTCATCGGGTTTCCACTGGTGTGGCATTTTTCCAAACCCGGGAGAAGCACAACATTGGTGCTCCCCTTCTTTCATGCACGCCGAAAAGATCGATATACAGGCGGTCTTTTTCCGTTGCTTTTGTATGGGCGAAATAAGACTACAGGAACAAAACACGTAACATTGTTTCCACTGTTTCATCAAAGCACACACGACCACGGCAATGAGAGCCTCTTTTACTCGCTTTTGTTTAACCGCAAGGTAAACAGAAGAAAAGGAAGAAGTACGTGGATGTGGACTATTCCTCCCATTCTTTCACATCGAACTCGTACCGGCGGCTTTGACATGGCGTTTCCGCTTTTTTGGCGGTATTTCAACAAATCAACCGACACTAACATTGTAGGCACTCCCTTATTCTTCTATTATCGGGATCGACTGCAAAAAAATTCTTTCTTGTTTCCCTTGTGGTGGGATTTTCACCACAGGGACACTGGGGCGTACACGCGAGCTCTCTTACCGCTGTTTTATCAACAACGCTCAGTCAAAGGACGAATCCTAACAGTGGCAGGCCCTGTATACGCCGCCCATGGAGCCAAAAAGCCATGGCACGCCGGAGTGGCTCCACTTTTGTTCTTTGGCTCCGGAAAGAAAAAACACCACGCAGTCGTGTTTCCGCTCTTTTGGCATTTCAGAGACAAGAAAAAACAAACTAATACAACAGTAGCAGGTCCTTTCTTTTGGGCGGGCCGGAAGAACCGATGGCATGCCGGGCTGGCGCCTTTGTTTTTTATGGGTGGCGGAAAACAAAAGAGCTACGCTACGCTTTTCCCGCTGCTGTGGTATCACCGAAACAAAAAGAAGGATTCAAACACAGCCGTAGCAGGACCGTTGTTTGCCCACTGGGGTGCCAAAGGATGGAAGGCCGGGTTAGCCCCGTTGCTATTTTTCGGCGATAAAAACGGACGGTCGCACCATATCTTCGCGCCGCTTTTCGGCCACTGGCATGATAGAAACAAAGAAGAGAGGACCCTTTTTGCAGGCCCGTCATATTATTGGCGAAGGAAAACCGATTGGGGCTGGGGGCTGGTTCCGTTCGTTTACTTTCGGCGTGGCTACAAAGACGGCTATGTATCTTCAAAGCTGACAGTTCTGCCTTTCCTGCATCATCAGCGGTCTCGAAAAAAGGAGTTGCTGATTACCCCTCTGGGCGGATATATGAAACGCCCGGAAAAAAAGAGCTTTACTGGTGTTGCGGGGCCGGTCGTGTGGCACAGAAGCCCCAATTTAAAGGGTTGGGCGGTGCTCCCATGGGTTTATCATTGGAGAAACAGAGCAACCCGGGTAACAACAACGATAGGATTTCCCTACATCCGCCAGAAATCACCTGAGAAGTCGGCAAACGTTTTGTTTCCTTTCTACTGGAGGTTCAAAAACAAAAAAGAGTCCAGCCTCGTTCTTTTTCCATTTTATTGGCACCTGCGCCAAAAAGAAGGATGGAAAGCAGATGTGGTCTTTCCATTCTACTGGAACATGAAAAACACGCATCGCCGGATTTTTATGATCCCTCCTTACTATCGCCATGAGTCAAAGAGTGGTTACACATCGGGAGTGTTCCCATTTTACCATTACAAACGCAATCACAAGCTTCAGACCACATGGATGAACGTATTTCCTTTTGTCTGGTATCGTAGAGACGACAAAAGGAAGACCGAATGGTTGGCGGCAGGCCCATATTACAAGAGCAAATCTCCGGCAAGCGAACACAAGGGGCTGGTTCCCTTTTTGTATTGGGGTAGAAGGGGCAAAAGACATTACCGTATCGGATTTCCGCTCTTCTGGGATTTCCAAAACAAAGAAAAAGATTCCCGAACCCTCTTTGCCGGACCCTTTTTCTATCACCGAAAAGCCACTGAAAGAGGAGGCGGTATGCTACCCCTCGTGTGGTATCGCTCCGACCCGGCGGGCATGAGACAGCTCACCTTGGCGCCTCTTTTCCATGTAAAAAAAGATCCAACCAGGTTCACTTTTTATACAGCGCTTTTCGGTTGGAGCAACGACCGCGCTACAAAAGCTCACCACGGTTATGTAGGCCCATACATCTGGCGAAGCGACTCCACCCGCAGAAATGACATCTTTTTCCCTTTGTACTGGCGCTTCAAAAACAAACAAAAGAAAACCACCACTACGTTTATCCCTCCGCTACTTTTCTGGAGCAAGCATTCTCCTGAAAAGAAAATTGACCTGGTCTTCCCCATATTCTGGTCCAGTCGAAGAATCACAGGAAGGACGACGGTAGTGTTCCCGTTCTGGTGGGACAAGCACGAATACTATAAAAGTCGCACAACAGCATTGTTTCCCCTGTTTTATAGAAAACGGGATTACGCTGAACAAACCTCTACATGGTTGTTACCACCTTCGGTTTATTACAAGAAAACTCCCAAAAAGACCCACGCGATCCTTTTTCCGGTGTTCTGGCATTTCAGCAAGAATCGATCGAAGGGACGCAGCATTTCATCTACGGTTGGGTTTCCTCTATATTGGGATTTCAAGAGAGCTAATTCACGTACCACGATCGCGTTTCCATTTGTTTGGTATTTCGACAGACCGAACACCAAAACAGTTGTAGTGCTGAACACCTTTTATCGGCGAAATAAAAAGAAAAACACCTACAAAGTTCATTGTGTTCCCTTTTTCAGGTTCGGCAGACCACGAAAGGGTGACTTGGAGTGGAGCGTGCTGGGCGGCATTGTAGGTTATCGAAGAATCGGTCGAAACCGTATCCTCAAGCTGCTCTGGATCCCAATCGACATGGAACCTTTGCCCGCAAAATCACAAAAAGGGGACACCAAAAAAGAACTTGAAGACGGCAAAGGGACCTCCCGAAGTATTAGCGATCTTTCAAAGGAAGGATCTGTGGGAACCTCGGAAGAGAAGAGCACTTATCCAGTAGAGAGCATCTCCAGTCCTTTCGATTTCTCCAGAAGCTGGACACCCTTTTGAGTCATGACCCCGAACTTTCGTCTTCCCTCGCTTTTGCTTTTTCTTTCGGCAAAAACTCTCAGTCTGGGGCTATTTGTTCTGTGCACGACAGGCTGCCCCGATAGCTTGCCCGGCAATAACCCAACAAAAAAGCATGACCAAATAAAAACCCATTCGGGACTAAACAAAAACGGAATGTCGTCTCTACCCGATGGCCCTTGGGAGGAAATGCTGAACCAAAAAGATCGGGTTGCCATTAAACTGGATAAAATGAGCCCTGCGCCTCCGAAGCAAAAAGGGATCGTTTTGGGTTTGTATTCCGAAGATCCCGATTGGTCCTATGAGCCGCTGTTACAGGAAATTGCCGACACCGGCGCGAGTCATGTCTCTCTTGTAATTGCTTACTATCTGGATACAGTACAATCCACCGAAATAAAACGGCACCCACGTTTTACAGCAAAAGATCGGACTCTTGTGAAAGCAATCAGGGACGCCAAGTCAAAGGGACTGAATGTATTATTGTTTCCTATCCTTCGTGTAACGGAAAAGCCGACCCCACTGCATTGGCGAGGCAATTTAATACCCAAGAATCGTGAAGAGTTGCAAACCAATTATAAAAATTTGATGAGCCATTTGGCGAACATAGCCCAGAAGGAAAACATCTATTCAATGAGCATCGGTTCTGAGTTGAGCACTCTGGACACCGACATCCAGTGGTTTCGCCCGATAGCCCAAGCAGTCAGAAAAAGATTCAACGGCCGCTTGATATATTCCGGCAATTGGGATCATTTCAAGAACGTCAAAATATGGCCTCTGGTTGATGAACTGGGAGTGTGCGGCTACTTTGGACTGACCTCAAAGAAAAGCTCGCCCCCTCTGCATGAGCTCA